>WJKY01000015.1 GCA_014728835.1 Candidatus Woesearchaeota archaeon
ACCAAAGTTATAAAAAGCATGGGTGTTTCTGAATAAAAAATGGCAGGACAGCAAAAAGAAAGTGTGTTGCTGACTAAATGGTTAGCAAAATTTTACCCAACAAGCTTACAATGGCGCAGAGTTAGATTAGGCCAAGTTCCCGATAAAGAAATGGCAAGGTTATACAAAGTTATTCTTCGCTGGGCAGACGCTATTTTTATTGAAGGCGGATATGTAAATATCGTAGAAGCTAAATTAAGGCCACCTCTCGGAGTAACTGGGCAATTAGAAGGTTACCGCGATCTTTTCAAAGTAACCCCTGAATTTCAAAGTTATTGGAACTGGCCAATAAAATTAATTCTTCTATCTTCGACGCTGGATTTAAACATCGCTGAAATATGCAAGAAAAAAGGAATCAAATATGAAGTATGGAAACCAGCTGACTGGAAATAACTAAAATAAAAATAATAAGAAAAACAACTAAATTTCTAGGGTCATCTAAATCCCTGGCTATAAAAAACATAAAAGCGTTTTTTGTGATCTTCTAAAACAATCACCGCATATCCTTTTTCCATCTATAAAATAATAATCTCTGTTAAAAATATTCGCTTTGCATAATTCACACTTCTTCTGTCTTGTGTTCATTCCTTCTTGATACGGCTCTCGTTAAGAGTATCTAAAGCAGTTGTAAGTGCGTCAGCTTCTTCTGGAGTTACTTTATTTGCATCTAAAACTGCGATAACTTCCTGGAAAACCTGATCCATTTCCTTATCAGATCGCATTCTCTATTCTACATATATGACAGGTTTAGTTTCGCCAAACACGTCTTTACTAACGACTTTAAACTTTCCTTTCTTACCTATCTGTTCTTCAGTTGTGTCGCCCCACATGTCTGCCATATGTTGAAGTGCCTTCTGGCAAGGCAGCCATGTTCTTACAGCTCCTGTTGATAATTTCACGGAATATTGATAAAGTTCCTTGTCCTTGTTTGTTCTTGCGTCATGAATTGAAACTTTGTTTATTTTCATTACCTGGAAATTCTTGTCTGAAAGTTTACTTATATACGTGCCTGTCAATCTTAGGCCATCTATTTGTCCCATTTTTTCCTCCCGGCATAAGCCATTTATTTAATTAAACATGATCTTAGGAAGGGGCAAAAGAGGTAAACTTCGAATACATTACATCGAAGCAAACCAAAAACCCTTCCTAAGTTTATCCGATCAGGTTAATCCTAAACTTTAGGGTGCTAAAGCTTTAGAAGAATAGACCGGATAATCATAATTTACCTGGCCAGTTCTTCTAATTTCTTAACCAGGGCTTCCTGGATTTTCAGCTTAAACCTGACATTATGTAAATTAGTCTTTGCTCTTTCAAGCTCTTTTTTAGGATCTAATTTTTCAGGTTCAGCTGTCATTTGTTGGCCATTAGTCATTTTTACCTCCTGAATTTTTTAATTGTTTTGAATGTGCTTCTGTTAATAACTGGCCATCTTCCTTAATTAATCTTTGGGAAACAACCAAATGTTTTAAAACTTCTTTAACTAATCTTTCGCCGCAAAAAAACGTTAAGCAGCACTCAGCTACAAGTTTGTTTTCGTCAATAATTTTATTATTATCATTTGCTTCTTTAACAACATTCCATATCCAATCTATAATCTGCGACCTTCTTTTTTCTTTAAACATTTTATACCACCGTTAATCCCACTTTCTTAGCTAAGCTCATAATTCTATTGCGATTTAATGGGTTTGCGAATTGATACTCACCTCTTTCCATTAACAAAATGGAAATTCCAATTCTTAAAGCTTCAGACCATTTAATCCCAAAACTCGACGCTAATAAATGAAATTCTTCAGATAAAGTTGTAGATATTTTTTTAACCATGTAAGAAAAAATGAGCTTTTATATATAAATATTTGTATAGATTAATATATATAATAAAGAATATAGATTATGACTATAAAATTGTGTGCGCGCACCGTGTCGCAAACAAAACTATAAAAGAAGTAAGCAAGAAAATACGTATTGTATGTATAAAGTGTTATATAGAATTGGCTCGAAAACTAACGCGACGACACGCACACATTAATATAATCGAATTTATTCTAAGTCACGCAATAATAAATAGCTCCTTTCATTTAAATAAATTATTGTAATGTAAAACATATAATAAAAGCCGAGCTTTCTCCCTATTTTATTAATTCTTCTTTTTCTTCAACTCCTAAAAGCCACATATATTCACAATTCTGCTAATTAATTTATATTTGTAAATTTATTTATTTTTCACCCTGAAGGGTGAATTCTGGCTCAATTTAAATCTTCCGGTCCAAGGACTTTATTTCTCAAAATGGATATTTGCTAAACACGAAAAACGTAAAAATCAGTCTTGTAGCCCTGTGAATTTTTAGGTTTTTCGGTTCAGCATTTATGTATAATTTTGTTCAAAATAAATCTTTTTTGGAGGTTCCGCTCTCAAAAAAGACGTAAGATATAAATGAACACAGAATTCATGCTAAAGCATGAAAAATAAAAAATTTAATATAAAAGCAGAATTGGAATTAACTACCTGGCTTTTAGGAGTTGTTAATTCTGAAGAAGAATATAATTATTTATTAGAGGAGAAAGCTCGACTTTCTTCTCTTGTTTCTGTTTTACATTCTATTCATAATAAATTTATTGAAAGGAGGTATTGTTAAAAAATGGAAATGCAAGTAAATAAAGAATCAAAATTGAAGTCAGTGAAACAAGTTATTTTATTAAGTCAGCTACTACAATCTTCAGCTTTAACAAAGACAGAAAGAGATGAAATAGTTAAGAAAACAAGAAATAAATTAACAAGCAGTTATGAAGCAAGTGTTTTAATCAGTTACTTAATTGCAAAGAAACGATTTAATAAAGTGTTCAACAGCAACAAGAAAAGACAAAAAGCAAGATGCGTTTACTGCGGTAACAGAATAGGAGTTAAGAGATTTCAAAGTAATGAAACTAAAAAGAGATGCTGGTTATGTGAATATTGCATCAAACAAGAAGATTTCAGAGATTATTCAGAAGTCATAAAAAGCGGGAGCCATGAGGTTCTCGCTCGACTTATCGACGTTGAAAGAATCGCAGATGATCTTACTACTTCAGGAATATTAAAAAATGATTTCAAAGAAGCATGGATTACTGAAGAAATTAACAGA
>WJKY01000002.1 GCA_014728835.1 Candidatus Woesearchaeota archaeon
AGTCTTTTTAAAGCTTATTCTTAGAAAGGAAGATTCTTAGGTAACTTACCACCCATCATTTTCTTAATTTTTTTCATTTGTGCTGGACTGCCCATCATTTTCATAACTTTTTTCATTTGTTTGTATTGCTTTAAAAGCTCTCTAACTTCTTGCATACTTCTGCCAGAACCTTTTGCAATTCTTTCAATTCTAGATGGTTTGATAATATCTGGATTATTTTTTTCTTCAGGTGTCATAGACAACATAATATGTTTCCAAACTTTTAGTTTTTCTTCCTGTGTACCCATGAAACCTTTAGGCAATTTTGCCATACCCATTCCAGGAATCATATTTGCCACTTGAGATAATGGACCCATTTTTTTCATAGCTTCCATTTGGTCGAATAAATCCTGCAAAGTAAAATCACCTTTGAGCATTTTCTTACCCATTTTCTCTGCATCTTCTTTTTTCATAGCTTCCTCTGCTTTTTTTAGCAAAGTTTCTAAGTCACCCATACCCAAAAGCCGACCAACAAAATTCTTTGGCTTAAACGCCTCTAGATCTTCAATGTGTTCGCCAACACCAATAAATTTAACAGGAGCAGCAGTTGCAGCGCATGCAGTTAATGCACCACCGCCTTTAGCTGTTCCATCTAATTTAGTGATAATAACTCCTGAAACTTTTACAGCATTGTGAAACATTTGCGCTTGCTTTTGAGCGCCTTGCCCAATATCACCACTAAGAACTAGAAGACTTTCATGCGGATTCAGAGCAGTTTTTACTTTTTTAATTTCTTCAATTAATTCTTTGTTTAGTGCGTCTCTTCCAGCTGTGTCAATAATAACTACATTAAACCTGTGAAAATCTTTTTCATATTTTTTGATAATTTTAACAGGATCTTTTTCTTCTTTTTCACCGTAAAAAGGAACATGAACTTTTTCTGCAAGTTGTTTCAGTTGGTCATATGCAGCAGGTCTCCAAGTATCAGTTTGCACCAGACAAACTTTCAGACCTTTTTTCTTATACATTTTAGCTAGTTTTCCAGCTGTTGTAGTTTTACCAGAACCAAATAAACCAACTAACATAATTTTGGTTGGTTTTTCAGTAATCTCTATGCGCCCTTCCTGACCACCTAAAAACTTAGTTAATTCTTCATATACAATATTAATAGTATGTTCTCGAGCTGTGATGCCTTTTGGAGGCTTTTCCTTGAGAGCGCGGTTTCTGATTGTATTGCATATTTTATTTGCTAATTCAATATTAACATCAGAACCAATCAAAGCTTTTTTGATATCAGCAATTAATTCATCTACGATTTTTGGGTCTATTAAACCAGCTTTAACTAGTTTTCTTAAGCTTTCTTTTAGCTTTTCTCCGAGATTACTAAGTACCATAATAAAAGCCAACAATCGCAGGTATTAAAAATTTATCTTTAGCTATTTATTTATGGATCATAATACATTATGTTCGATATTTTACGAAGGGCGGTATGAAATAGCTATGCACATAAAATCAAGAGCTGTTTTAGCTGAAAATTCTTTTCGATACGAAATTAGAGTATTTGAACCTACAAACGGAAGAATAAACAAATCAAAGCTTGAAGCTGTTGAAATTGGAAAAAAATTAACTAAAAAACCAGATTATTATCTTGACGGGGTTTTATTTTTTAAGGAAAGAAAAGGAGTATTAGATAAGATATTAGCTAGTTAAATTCTTAACCTCAACTTTTTATATTTTGTTGAGGCTATAAATTCTTATAAAGTATTTTTACAGTTTAATGGCAATGGGAGAAGGAGGGCTATTTGGAGTCGCCAAAAAAAATTGTTTCAAAGAACTTTTTTATGGTATAGATTATCATTCACATCTTGCAACAGAATATGGTGGATTAGCAATATTTACAAGAGGTAATATTTTTAGAAGCAGCAAATATATTGGAGACGCTCAATTTAAATCAAAATTAAAATTTAAAGAATTAAATAAATTAGGTACATATGGCATAGGCGCTGTATCTGAAGAAAGACAACCAGCTTATGTAGAAGGTCAAACTAATTTTGCTTTAGTTTCTGATTCACATATTAAAAATTCTAATTCACTAATAGAGATATTAAAAAAGCAAGGAATATCTTTTTCTCCTAGACGCGATAAAATAACAGATGCCAGTATTTTAGCTAAATTGATTAACAAAGAAGAAAATATAGTTACTGGCATTGAAAAAGCATTGTCAGCAATTGAAGGAGATGCTTCTTTGCTTGTTTTAACTGAAGAAGGAATTTATGCTGCTAGAGATAAATATGGTTTGCGACCTTTGGTGTTAGGAGAAAGAGACGCCAGCTTTGCTATAGCCACAGAAACTTGTTCTTTCCCAAACAACCATTTTAAAATCAAAAAATACTTACAATCAGGAGAAATTTTATTTTTTAATGAAGAAGAATTTAGAACAGAAAAAATAATACAAGGAAGCAGATTAAATATATGTCCATTTTTTTGGGTGTATTTTGGAAATCCTGCTTCAAGTTATGAAAATATATCTGCAGAAGAAGCTAGATATAATATTGGCGCAGCCATAGCAAAGCAAGAAAATTTAGAAGCAGATTTTGTTGCTGCAGTTCCTAATTCAGGTATAGCTCATGCAACTGGGTATTCGCATGAATCTGACACACAGTTTAAGAGAGCACTTATTAGATATGATGCTGGTTGGTCCAGATCTTATATGCCACCAATACAAGAAAAAAGAAACAAAATATCTTATTTTAAATTAAATCCAGTTCAGTCCTTAATTAAAAATAGTAGCATGGTATTAGTTGATGATTCTATAAGAAGAGGTACTCAGATGCAAAGACTTCTGGAAGATAAAATATGGCCGCATAATCCTAAGGAAGTTCATGTTAGAATAGCTTCGCCACCACAATTTTATCCTTGCATTAGAGGAGAAGGAAACCCAGATAATCTAGCAACAAGAAAAGCAATAGCTGAGTTAGAAGGGATTGTAAATAAAGATGTTACTGATGATTATGTAACAGAATATAGAACAGATGCAGAAAAATATAATAAAATGGTGGACCAAATAAAAAAAGAAATTTCAGCTACGTCTTTAAAATTTATTTCTTTGGAAGATATGATTAAGTCTATTAACATATCAAAAGAAAATATATGCAAGTTTTGTTGGACTGGTAAAAAATACTACTAAATCAGTTTTTCAATTATTTTCTCAGCGTCAAATTTTTGCAAATCATTATATGTTTGACCAACACCTAAAAATAAAATTGGTTTTTTTGTGGTATATGCTACAGAAATCAAGGCGCCACCTTTGTCATATGCATCAACTTTAGAAAACCAACTCACTGAGGACCTAAAATTACCAAAACACTTTTAAATCTATCTTATTAAATTGTTATTACTATGACAAATACAGATGTTCAAGTTGAGATTAGATTCGGCGATTTAGAGTTATTAATGGCTAAAGCTCCATTTGACCAAGCTAAAACAGCAATAGAAAAAGAAGGTGGCACAATTGCTCCAGCACAGCAAATTGCTCAGGCAAGAATTGTTGCTGGACCAGATCATCATCATGTTAGCAACTGGGGTTCATGGACAGCTGAAAACTTTATTTACTTTCCAAATGGCAAATTCTAGTAACATCAGATGAATATTCACCAATTTTAAAACAAGCTGAAAAAGCAACACAAGCACATAGAGAAGGTAAAGAATACTACCTATCAAAGAAAGTTGCTTCTAATTTAGAAAAAATAGCAAAAACAGATAAAAGAAAATCACCTGCAAAGAGACTAGTTTATATTTTAGATGAAAAAGAATCTTATGAAAGTCCAGTTTCAAAGTTTGGAAAAGATAAATTTGCACAGTTTCTATTCAAAGAAACAGCTCCAGAATATGCAAAATTTTTACAGGAAAAAACAAACATAAAAGAAGTTCCTGTTTGGCTTACAAGCGCAGAATCAAAACCATTTGCTCGTGCCTTGTGGTTTCACGCCCTCGGCGATTGGTCTGGTCTGGTTGGCTACGTCAGGTACCTCGACGGCGACGGGGTTCGTGGGGTACGAAAATTCGACACAAAAAATTTGGCTAATGCTTATGAAACCGTTATGCGAGAATAGTTAAGGAGTTTGATGTTTACGCCTTGTTATCAAAGCTAAATATCAAACGAAAAAGTGCATCGGATCGTTTATCCCTTTTAGAAAAAGCAAATATTTTATCTAGCAAAGTGATAAAACACAGAAAGAAATTATATGTTTATAACCAAAATGTGCTGGAATGGAAATTGCCTAGTCTAAAATACTCCTGATGATTCTATTTGCATCAAAGGGCTCAAGATCGCTATAATTTTGCCCAATTCCTATGAACATTATGGGTTTTTTGATAGCATATGTTGTTGAAATTAAAGCCCCTCCTTTCTCGTCCGCATCCACTTTTGTTAGGATCATGCCGTCTACACCAACAGCTGCGTGAAAACTTTTAACCTGCTCGACACAGTCGTTGCCAGCAAGACTTTCCCCAACAAATATAACAAGGTCAGGTTTTGCAACTCTTTTTATTTTTTTCATTTCATCCATTAAATTAACATTTGCATGCGACCTACCAGCAGTATCTATTAACACAACATCTTTATCTTTAACTCTCACGGCATCGTAAGCCACTGCTGCAGGGTCGGCGCCATACGAGTGTTTAACAATTTGAATGCCAAGTTTGTCAGCGTGGTACTGTAGTTGTTCAATTGCGGCAGTTCTCCAAGTATCTCCAGCAGCAAACACGCATCTGTAGCCCTTTTGTTTTAGCAAATAAGCCAGTTTTGCTAATGTAGTGGTCTTACCATGTCCATTTGGCCCAACAAACATTATGGTTGTAAACTCACCTTTTTTCTTTTTATCCTCAATGAATTTGAAAACGTCAATTGGTTTCGGAGCTTCTAAAATATGTGAAATTAATTCCCGCAAATCAGTTTTAATAATATCAACAACATCATTTCTCCGCAAAGATTTTCCAACAAGGTCTGCTTTTAATTTACTTTCTATTTCACCAACAACTCTAAGAGCAACATTGCTTTGAAGTAATTCTTTTTCTAATTTAGCAAATAGCCGTTCAAAGTGCTGTTCAGAGAGCCGAACATCAGTGATTTTTGCAGAAACTCTTTGCAGCCAAGTTTGTTTTTCTTCTAATTTTTTAAGCTCCTTTGGTACAGCAGAAACTTTAGTTTCTGATTGTACTTTTGGTTTTTCCTTTTCCTTGATTGGCGGAGTTGTGTCAGGTGGAGCTGTTTCAACTTTTTTAGAAAATTTCTCAACAGCTTTTTTTAGGAATTTAAACATCTTTATTTCTTTTTACTAATTGAATTTTTTATTTCCTGTTCAAGCCCTTGTGCGCGCAAAACAAGATTTTGCATGTTTTGAGTTAGTTTTTTGCTTATGTCTTTTGTTTGTTTTATTTGGTTGTCTAATAATTTTTTTGTAGATTCAATGTCTTTTTTCACGACAATATTTGAGCCGATGTTAACTAAAACTTCTTTTGTGTTTGTTATATTTCCTTCAGCAAAAATACCCATTCCAAGTGAAGGAAATGCTTTTGCACTTTTTTTAGTTTCTTTAAGACTGTCTAAATTACCTTTAAGGTTGGTTAATTCTTTACTCTTATTTTCAATTTCAATAACTTCTTTTTCAATCTCTTGCATTTGTGCGCCAATTAATTGTAACATTAATTGTTTTTGTTGCATATTTTGTTTTTCCATGTTATTATTTCCTAAATAGGCTTTATAAGCTTTATTTTAAGAATCCTAAAGACTCATCTATTCTGCCAATCTCATAGCCAGAGCTATGATCGCCAACAATAAAACCATTTGAATTAGCAATTATTCCAGAGCTTATAAATGGATTTCCTAAATTTACAGTTCCTAATCCAATTTCAAAACCAAGCAATTTTTCAACTTTTTTAATATCAGCATCAGTTAAATGAGGAGTAAATATACCTCCTTTATTAGTTATTACACCTATTGACCCAGGAATTGAAAGCCCAGAAAGTTTAATTTTTTTTAATTTTACACCAATTATCTTTTCAATTTGTTTCTTTTTTGCATTAGAATAAACAGAGCTAATAATACTAATTTTATCATTTAATAAAATATTATTACCTAATGCAGTGTGTTCAGTTTTGATTAATTTTACATCCACATTAAGCTTTGTTAATTCAGCTTTGAGTTTTTTGAGTTCAGATTTAAAAATAATCTCAGGCAAAAGAACAACTTTAGAGTTTGCAACAGCAAATAAACCAACTAAATCAGTTCCATATAAGCCAATTTGAATTACTGGCACATCTAAAACTTCTTTAATGGTTTTAACTTGTTTTTTTGAAATATTTCTACCTAATAAACAAAATTTATCTGTTGCCACGCCATAAAGACCTATATTAGGATCTCCATGAAAACTCATTATTGCTGCATGTTTACGCATTTTATTTTTTCTTCCTCTTGCGTTTTTTCTTTTTACCACCCTTTTTTAAAGCTTTTTTCTCGGCAAATTTATGCGCAATGCTAGCTAATATGATTGTTGTTAGTATAGTTATAAATACTATACCTAGAACTAAATCAGAATCTGCAAACTTTTCTGCAAAGAAAAGCGCAAGAACAACACAAGTTATTCCCCTTGGTCCAACTAAAAATAAGAATTTGTCTTCATCTCCCCAGTCAAATTTATAACTCCATGCAGCAGGAGCTCTTGAAAGAGCTATTAAAATAGCAAAAATTACACCTGCTAATCCAGCGCTGAGCAAAACACTTAATTTTAACATGCTTCCTAAAATTACATAAATAAAGATAATAATCAAAAATGATATTCCGCTTTGGAAACTTTTTACCACTTTTTTGATTTTAGTTTGTGAAACATTACCAAAAATTAAACCTGCTATAAAAACAGCAAATATTCCAGAGGCACCAACAAATTTAGAAACAGCATAAATTAAAAGAACAGTTCCAATTGATAAAACCTCTGGCATTTCTTCGATTTTTATATGTTTTAATACAAATACAAAAATATAACCAAATACAACACCCAAACCAATACCTACAAATATTTGATATAAGAAAGTTTGAGTAGCTTCATATAAAGTGCCGCTTCCACTGATAGCAAGCCCAGTAATTGCAGTAGCAATTATGATTGCTAGCACAGAATTAATAGTAGCTTCTAATTGCAACACATCTTTGATTTTTGGTTTTATTTCAAAGGCTCTGATTAATGGCGCTATAATTGTTATATCAGTAGATGCTATTATTGCTGCAAGCAATAGAGCCATAGGCAATGTAAAATTAAAAAAGTATATTGAGAAAAGCACTGCAACAACAATTGAAAGAATCATAGCAGGAAGAGTTAAACGCAAAGAATCAGAAATTTCTTTTTTCAAACGATAAAATTTAATCTCATAACCAGCATCAAACAAAACAATAACTAATGCAAATGTTACTAATGGATGTACTATATTTGCATATTCAGCAGGATCAAAAAAATGCAAAACAGGACCTATTATGATTCCTATTAATATTAGTACTAGTACATGCGGAATTTTAGTTTTTTCAGATAAGCCAAAGATTAAAACACCTAATATGATTAAAAATCCTATTGTTCCTATTGCAAGTGTTGGCTCAAGCATTAATTAATTTAAAGATACTTACTATAAAAATATACGTTACTTCTAAGACATAATAAGCTTTCAGCGCCTATCTTTTTTGCATAGCCATTTCTTGCTGTTTAGTTACTTTTGCTTTTTTCTTTTTCTTAGCTTTCTCAATGTCTTCTTTTTCTTTTGCTTTTTTGTCTTTGTGCTCTTTTTCTTCCTTTTTCTTCTCTTCTTCCTTTTTCTTTTTTTCAGCTTCCTTCTTTTTCCTTTCTTCAGCACGTTTTTTTTCTTCTTTAGCTAATCTTTTTGCCTTTGCAGGCAATACTGCTAATTCAGCAGTTGCAATATCTTTTTCTTTTTTGACAGTGATTGTAATTTTAGCTGGCGGATTCTTAGAACCTTTTTCCCATAAAAGTTCATTTGCCCATTTGCCAAGTCTTATTTCTTTAGCTTTTGTATGTTTAGCTAAGAAATTTCTTAATGTTGTAGCAGCTCTTTTACTGCGCCGCCACTTTGGCACTTTTAACCATTCTTTTCTTAACGGAATTGTATAAGTTCTTGATTCGCCGTCTTTCATCTTATGCTTTTATCCTAGGAAATCGTCTCCAGTTTCTTTTTTTCCTTGTAATTCTAGCTGGATGTATTCGTCTGCCAGGCCCAAAGATTTTTGGAATCAACCAAAACGGAGCCCAGCGTGTTTGCTTGGCTGCTTTATTGAGTCTTTTCTTTTTTCCAGATGTTTTTATACTTCCCATCAGCTGTAAAATCAGCTGGCACTTTTAGCGTATTTAGTTGCACCAACTATCCTCCTTTTAATTTTATTTTTCATTAACTTTTTTCTCCAACTACTTTAACAGCAGCTTTGTTTAATAATGATGTGCCTTTTGGCGTAATCACACGACCTTTATGCACACCTGTTTTTTTATGTTTAATAAGTTCTGCTTTTTCCAATTGCTGAATAATTTTTCTAATAATAGCACCGCTTCCTTTTCTAAATTTTTCAGGTCTGCACTCACGATCTTGTTTTCCACCATATTTTGAACGTAATTTTGAAACACCTACAGGACCATTTTTGTAAATTGATCTTAGAATTGCAGCTGCACGGATATACCACCAATCTTTTTGTTGTGGAGGTCTTTCCTTATGAACACCTGTTTTAACAAATTTTGCCCATTCAGGCGGAGCAATTTCTTTTATTTCTTTAAGTCTTGCAGCTACTTCTTTTATTAATTTGCCTGCGTGCGCATCATATACTGATACCATAAGTTAGACCTTGGGATATGTTTTTAAAAACCTTTCTGCTTACTAAAACTTATGCGCGTAGCAATTATTGGAGGGGGAATAACAGGTTCTTATATAGCTTGGCAATTAAGAAAAAAAGGACATAAAGTTACTTTATTTGAACAAAAAACTAGACAGGGAAAACAAGCTTGCTCAGGATTAATTTCTGAAAGAATATGGGCTTTTATACCTGAGAATAAAAGTTTGATTCAAAATAAAATAAATTCATCAATTATCCACATAAAAGAGAAAGATGTGAAATTAAGTTTTAAACCGCAAATGTTAGCTTTTGACAGGCCTGCTTTAGACCGCTATGTGCTTGGATTAGCATTAGATGCTAATGTGCGCTTTGTAATAGAAAAAATAGAAGAACTACCAGATAGTTTTGACCGTATTATTGGCTGTGACGGGGCACTTTCAATCACAAGAAAAATACTTGGTCTTAAAAGCCCAAAGTTTAGGATGGGTATTTTGTGTAAAATAGATGAAAAAGATAAATCAAACTCTGTTGAAACTTGGCCTTTAAAAGGCGGCTTTGCATGGCGCATACCAAGAAAAGAATATGTTGAATATGGTGTATTAGCTTCTGTTGAAAAAGCAAAAGAAGAATTTTTGCATTTTTGCATTAAACAAAATATCAAACCAAAAAGACAACACGCAGCATTAATTCCACAAGGATTAGTTTTATCTGATAATCCAAAAATTGCTTTGTGTGGGGATGCAGCTGGTCTTACAAAACCTTGGACAGGTGGCGGCGTAATATGGGCTCTTACAGCAGCTGAAATATTAGTTAATACTTTCCCAGATTTTGAAGCTTATAACAGATCACTAAAACGTTTTTTTAAGCCAAAGCTATTAGCATCAAATATAGCAACTAAAGTCGGCTATTTTGCATCAACACATACACCAAAACTTTTACCAAAACAAAGAACAATTGACAGTGATTTTTTTCCATTTAGTGTGTGATAAAATACACTGATAAAAAACCAACAAAAAATATTAGCATTGATGCTGTTGCATATTCTATTGCCACTATTTTTTTATCATCTACAAAAGCAATACTGCTTAAAACAAGAATTAAAGCAAATAAAAATATACTAATTATTTCTTTATGTGCAAAAAATACTGAAAATAAAATACCTAATAAAAATGCTGAGATTAATAAAATTAGTTTTGCGTATTTGAAATTAAAATTTGCAAAGAATTTATTTAATTCATCTCGAGATAAAACATAAAGAAATCCCCCTAAAAGAAAAGATATAGAGACTGTAAATCCTACTAATATATCAAAGTACCAAACCATTAATTTAAAAATCAAAGTCTTTCTATTAAACTTTGCGATGGATATTAAATTAAAATACAGGGAAGGAATTTACAAAGATGCTGAAGATAGCTGGTTTCTTCAAAAACAAGTAGAAAAATTTG
>WJKY01000093.1 GCA_014728835.1 Candidatus Woesearchaeota archaeon
GATCAGGATTCCCACATAAGCCGTTGCCTTGCCGAAGACGTCGCTGTTCAACATCACCACGGACACGATCACCGCACCAACCAGCATGAGAATGCCGCCCATCATCGCCCCGGTGCCATGCCACATCTCGGAAGCGAGGAGTGCCTCTCCCGCTGCCAGCAGTTGATTCTTCTGCGCAGCGGTGGTGGCGGCCGCGTATTTGTCGCTGAGGGGAATCAAAGAGAAGGCGGATGGTGTTGCCAGAAAGAGTGTGATCCCAGCAAAGGCTACGACTGTGCCTAGGGTGGTGTAAGCGACGTTGTTCTTCCGAAGGGCTGCGCAAATGCTCAAGAAGAGGGGGTAGTAGAGGGGCACAGTCAATATCGTCAGTGCGTCGAGCCGCAAGAGACCGACGATCCTGTCTTCTTCCAACAAGGTGAAGGCATCGACCACGGTTTCAGGTGGGCCACCGATGACGACGAGGACGATCATTGTGATCAGCGAGTACACGAGGAAGACCAACGCCGTCACGCCGCCAATTGTGTAGAGGCTTTTCCAGTTGGTGTCAGTAGTAGACATTATAGTGATTTAAGTAGCAAGGGATTTGTAGTGCCAAGGCCTGAAGTTCAACCGGAAGTTGTGTAGTCCGCAGCACGTTTCCATGACCTTGTCCCGAAAACCGGCTTTCCAGTTTCTAATCTTGTCCTTAACAATACGATAGCGTTTCACCCCACCTACGGCGTGCTCCGCCCGGACTCGAATCTGGTTAATGAGGCGGTTGGTTTCCTTTTCGTCAGGGGTCAGCTCTTTACCACGCGGTTTCTTCTTGGGTTGAATAATGATGACACCGGCGATGGTAAAGCCCTGAAACCCGGCATCCTGATAGAGGGTGCTGTCTTCCGGCAAGGAATAGCCGGCTTCATCGGCGGCTCGTTTGTCATGTTTCTTACCTTCACAGGTTAGGCTGAGAAACAAGACGCGGCCTTCGGCATCAATGAGCAAGATGTTCTTGACGGTATGTTGCTTCTTCTTCCCACTATAGTACTGCTTCTGTTCGTCGGGGTCTACGGGACGCACAATGGGCCGTTCGGTTCCATCGTGAAAGTAGAGCGTCTGATCTGCTTCGGGGTCGAAAGCCTCTACCTCGCGGCTGGGCAACTCGCCTAGAGCAGCCAGGGCTTGATTGAGGAGCGGATGCAACAGGTGAATCCAACGATTGGCGTCAGGTTGATGCATACCAAACAAGGTCGCATGCGCCTCTTGAATCGATCCTTGTTTCAAGTAGATCAAGATGAACAACAACTTGTCTTCTATCGTCGGCAATGGTGAATTCTTATACTCGCTATAGCGTCGCTTGCCCCGCGGCTTCCCGTGCAGGGTGTGCGTCTCCATGTATTGCTCAAACTCTGCTTGAAAGTGGGATAACAGCGCCAGGAATTCCTTAACTGTGTAGCCGGTCAAGGCTAGAAACTTGCGCGGATGCTTGGACAACTCCGCATATCGGGTCATGGACGTTTTGCTCCTTATACATTTGAGTTAGACAAGCCAGCAAGTTTACTCATCTTTGACAGAAGTGCCAAATCACTATAATGTCTAATGTACTTGAACTGGGAACAGGTGCAAGACCACTGGCCGGCGCTTCGCGGGCCGGTCCTGCGCGCAGCGGGACTTCTCGTTGTTGCCATCGCATTCCTCGCTCTGCGAGACCGCTTTCCCCACCTTCGCTCTCAGGCCGAATGGGGATTCGTGGGGCTTGTGTTCGTCGATCTATTCCTCTTCGGCAATCAGTACAACCCCACCGGGCCGGTCGATGACCTGTTGCCGCTGACACCAGCTATCAAGTTTCTGCGCTCGAACAGTGGATTACATCGCGTAGCGCCGTACCAGCGCGATGAGCAAGTTGTCCTCGGGCCTAATATTCCATCCGTCTATGGTCTGTTTGAGGCCGGCGGCTACTCATCCCTTGTATCGAAGCGGTTGCAGCACCTCGTCGATGCCGGCGATCCAAAGACGAAAGTGACAGGTGCCGGCCAGTGGATGAAACTGAATCCGAACATCGTTTTCTTCAACCGGCCCTCTCGCCGGCTGCTGGACCTGCTGCAAGTAGTCTACGTGGTCTCACCGGAGCCGCTGGCTGATCCAGGCGTGCGCGCCGAATACGTGGTCGAGGGATGTGCGGCGCACAGCGGGGAAATTGCCGGCGACCACACAATCAATGGTGCATTCACCATACGCGACAGCGCCATCAACCGGCTGGACCTACGCCTCCGGGTTTACCAACCGGAGTTGGCAGGCGGCACCCTCGTCGTCCGGCTCTGGCGAGGGGCTGACCGTGAGCGTCTGGTGCTGGAATCTCAGTTGGATGCCGGCGAACTGGAAGATCGCGAGACAGTGACGCTGTACTTCGCGCCGGAGAAGGGCGCACCTGGACGCACCTACGTCTGGGAAGTGAGAGCTGCCGAGGAAAACCCGAGCGCCGGTGTCGGTTTGTGTACCGACACGGCCGGCCAGCCGACCATCGCAGTGTACGGCGCCCACTGGACAGAAGCCTACGCCGGCGCGGTGTACATC
>WJKY01000016.1 GCA_014728835.1 Candidatus Woesearchaeota archaeon
CTAATGTGCCTTATCTTGTTCTTTTAGCTCCTGAAAACAAAGAAAGCAGAATAAATGTATTAGAACATAATATTGATACTTTTAGAGATCATTTAGATAAATGGATTTTTGCTCATGAAGAACTTAAAAACGCTATTACAGACTCAAATACAAATAAAATTAGTCAATATTTCCAGCAAGAGCTTAGTGGATTTTCAAATGAAGAATTAGAACAAGAAGAAAAATATTTGCGTAAAACAATTGATTTGAATATAAAGCAAGAAAAAGCTTCTAATGTAAAAAATGGAAAGTCAAAAATAATTACAAAATATTTCTTAACAGGCTCAGCTGTTGATGATTATTCACAAACTGAAAAAGAAGAGCTTGCAGATCTTTTTATCCAAGGAATGGATATTTTTGATAAAAAATCATCTGAAAAAACTAAAGAATTTTTAGATTATTGTAAAAATACAGAAAACAAAACAGACAACTTATTTTATGATTTTATGAAAGCTTCATATATTCGCATGCAAAACCATCTTAGTGATATACAAACAAAAGGCAATCTGTTAACTACTGTACGAAATGAATTTAAAAAAATGTGTGATGATGATTTTGATCCAAAGTCAATTGTATATCAACCAAAAAATAAAACATTCATACTCTATTCAGAGAACAATAATAAAGAATTAATTGTACCAGAAGAAGTTAGAGAATTATTTGATTTTACATACCAGTTAAGCCAATCAAATAAATATCAAGCATTACCTGGTACAAAAAAGAGAGGTTAAAAAAATGGTAGAAAATAAAGAAAATATAGAAACAGAAGAAAAAGATTTAGAAAATTTTATAAAAGATTTAGAATACCTACAAAACTATTTGCTGGATTTTAAAACATCATTAAATACGCACAAAGATGCATCTATTGCTTTTGCAAAAACAGATTTAGGAAAACTAATAGTACCACATACATACTTTAAATTTCAGCATCCTACAAAAATTAATAGCGTATATAATGGGATTATGGATTCACATTTTAAAGTCATAGATGATGCTATAGATACTATTATGATTGAAGACGAAAAAACTATTCCTTCTGTAAATGAATTGGAGTTAAGCAAATCTGGAAGAAGAAAAGTAAATACAGAAATAGAAAATTATCCATTAATTAAGGATTATGAAACAGTTATTAACGCTTACAGAAACATAGAAGGCTTATTAAAAGTAATAGAGGGAGAGGTAACAACTATATATGCTTTAACTAAAGGAGAGACAACTTCATTATCTGAAATTAATACTGAAGAAGAAGATGACAAAATTAACGCATATAAACAAGCAACAGAAAAACTTACAACTTTCTTTAAAAAAGAAAATGAAATACAAAATAAAATTAAAGATTTAATTAATTATGCAAATAAAAAAGCAAATGATTACAAAAAAATGCAAACTTATAACGTTGGAATTGATTATTTCGAAGACGAAACTTTTGCAAAATCTTTTGCAGATTTATATGATAATTTGCAAGAAAGAGGTGAATAAAAATGGAAGAACATGAAGAAAGTCAAGATATTGAAGCAGGACAAACAAAAGCTCCAGCACCAAAAGTACCAAAAGTTAAATATACAACAAATAAAAACACTGAAGGAGAACAAGCCAAGTTAGTACAAAAAAGAACAATTGAGACTGTTGATGGTGTAAATAAAAAAGTTGATGAAAACAAAAAAGATGCAGATACTAAAAATAGTGAATTAAGACATGAAGTAAAAGAAAATGAGAAAAAACGAAAAAGAGATTATAAAGTTGGTTTAGTTGGAACAGGTATTGCAATTCTTGGTACAATAGGCATGTATGCAATATATGATCATTTTAATGAACAAGATGACGATGATGATACAGACGAAGTGTGTTTTGATGGTGGATTAGAAGACCAAATTGACCATGGTTTAAACAGTTTGTTAATGGAAACAGGCGAACATGCACATGATCTAACTGTTATGGAAATGCAATATGATGTATTGCATGAAGATTATCAAGATGCACACCAAAATGCACTTAACGCAAACGCAACAGTGAAAGAAATAGAATCTGATGTTAATGGATTAACAAATGAAGTTAATATTTATGTGGAAAAAGCAAGACCAATCTTAAACAAAGACCCATCTGAATTAACAAGCGAAGATATAGATGATCTAAACGTATACAAACAAGTTTTAGAAGATTTAAAAGATGGTTTAGAAGAACAAACACCTACTATTTTGTCAGATTATTCAGATGCAATGCAAGATGGTGAGACTGCAGTAAAAGAAATGAATTACATTGAAAACCAAATAAATACTATGAATGAAAAACTAGGTGAAGAAGATCACGCCTCACATGTTGAAAAAGAAGTTAAACATTACCAAACCCAAGAAGGTAATTTATGTGAAGAAAGTGAAAGTCTTAACACTAAATTCGCAGATGTTGGAACTGCAAAAGAACAATATGAACAGCAATTAAATAAAACAAAAGAAAAAGTGGGCGGTTTTGTAGACGAAGATGTTAGTTTTGAACCAGACAAAGATACATTAGAAAATACAATAAATGGATACAAATCAGCAGCTCAACATGCAATTGATAAAATTGATGAAAAAATAGATGCATATGAACCTACTAGTCCATCTGCAGAAGAAAAAACTTACAACATTAATGAAGGTGAAATTGGTGTTTTCTTAGAAACACAAAACGAAATTAGAGATTCTGGTGAATATCCTGATGAGTTTTACATAAATGATGGACAGCAAGCTGACTGGACAGACGGAGATGAAAACAATTATGAATTAGTTGGAGTTGAATATAAAATATCAGATGATTCAGCAGCTGAAAATGCAACACAAATATACAAACTAAGAACACCAGAAGGAGAAACAACAACAATAGAGCATAAAGTATCAAAAGCATATGCTCAAAAAATGGTAAATGAACTATATGGCAAAGAAGGTGAGTAAAAATGAAAATAAATAAAAATATAGGAAAAATACTGTTCGCTGTATGTACTTTTTTAATTTTAGTGGGCAGTGTATTACCATTGGCAGCAGCAACAGGTGATGATCCTTACATTAAAATTACTGCACCTGAAACTGCAGATGCTAATGAAGAATTTGAAATTACAGTGGAAGCTAGAGGCACAGACGGAATAATGCTTATAGCACTAAAGCATGATGGATACTGGGACACAGTATACAATCCTGCAAAAACAGAAGAATTTGAATACACATGGACTTTAGTAGAAGAAGAAGCAGGCAATGTTCACTACAGTGCCAAAGCTTTAGATGAAAATGAAAACGCTGTGTTAGATGGTGTTGACGTTGAAATACTGGAAAACGAAGTACCAGAAATAACTAAGGTAGATGCTACTCCTTTAGAGGGAGATGCACCACTTACAGTTAGATTTGCTGCAGCTGCAAAAGGCGGCGATGCGCCAGTAGCATATAAATGGGATTTTGGCGATGGCGAATCTGCAACAATTGGAAATCCAGTACACACATATCAAGAAGCAGGTGAATATGAAGCAAGATTCATCGTAACAGATGCAGACGGCGATATAGACACTGAATCTATAAACATCGTCGTAAACGGCGAAGCTGACGAAAGTGAAGACGAAGGCGAAACAAACGAAGGTATGAGTATTGACCTAAAGATTAACCCAGATGATGAAGTAAAACCAGGCCAAGAAGTTGAATTTGAAGTTGAAGTTGAAAACAAATTAGGCTATGATGTAGAAGATGTTGTAGTTACTGCAACAATATTTGACATCGATGATGGCGATGAGTTAGAAGAAGAAACAGAAGAATTTGACTTAGATGGCGAAGATAAAAGCGAAGAAGAAACAAAAACATTGGTTTTAACAATCCCATACGATGCAGACGAAGATGACTATGATGTAGAAATTAAAGTTGAATGGGAAGCAGACGAAGATGGTTACAATGTTTATGAAGACACAATTGAAGTTGAAAAAGACAAACACGATGTTGTAGTCTTAAGCACTTATTTGAGCTCAGAAACAGTTGCTCCAGGCGCAACAGCAGATGCTGCTGTTGAAATAGCTAACATTGGTAAAAACGATGAAAATGTTAGAATTAAGATTCAGTCAACTGATCTTAATATTGAAGAGTGGAGCGCAGAATTTGAGTTAGAAGAAGGTGACACAGCTGTACAGTATATACCATTTAAAGTGCCAGAAAATATAGCAGCTAGTAAATATTTTGTAAACTCTGTAGTTTATTTTGATGATGGTGCTGAATTTAATTCAGATTCAGTTACTATAACAATTGAAGGTGCTACAGATGAAGCTACTGGTGCTGTAAGCTTGACACCTGTTGTAGCAACAACTACAAGCCAAGACACAGGTGAAGATGTATCTGATGATACATTTGCAACAGGCGCACTAATAATTGGTATCTTAGTATTGTTAGCAGCTATTGCAGCAATTGTTAAACACGGATTACCAACTAGAAAAACAGAGATTATAAAGTCAAAAGGTAGAAAGAGAAAATAATTTCTCTTTTCTTTTAATTTTTCTATTTTTTAAATTTAAATAACATTTAAAAAGAGTAATTCTACTATTTTATCTAAGGGGTCATAGCATAATCAGGCATTGCGGTCGGTTCCAGACCGATTGGTCAGGGTTCAAAGGTCTGCCGCTGCAGACGTCAGCGAGCGCATATTCGCTTAACGCGAAATGCACTGAAAGACACTTGCTACAACGGCGGAACCAAGCAAATCTTTGATTTGCTGGGCCATCCAAATTTAGTTTGGGTTGGCATTACTGAAAGTCCCTGTGACCCCATATTTACAATTACTTTTAAAAATCATACACAAGCTTAACGAAACATTTATATAGGTGTCGCCACTTGTAAGTATTAAATATTATAGCTATAATAACACAGAGGTGCTTAAAAAATGGCAAACAACGCGTTGAAAAAAATAACAATTGGACTTTTTAGTCTATTATTAGTTTTTGGACTTTTTGGAGCTGCAAGTGCATTAGAGTTAGATGCTAATGAACCTGCACTATTTGTTATTGACGATGTAAACTATGATGATCCTTATGCACCAGGTGAAACAATCCCTGTTGAGATTGAATTAGAAAACCTGGCTGATAAAGATACAGGTGATGATATTGAAGATATCACAGTTGAAGTTTGGATCGAAGATGACATGGGCGAAGAAATTACTGACAAAGTAGAATATAAAATTAAACAAATAACACAAGATGATTATGCAGAATTTACTGTAGATGTTCCAGTACCAATTGATGCTGTTACAGATGAAGATTATACGTTACATGTTACAGCTGAAGGTGAATGGGAAGAAACAGGAAATGATGTTAGTGATTCTTGGACTGATAAATTAGAAATAGAGCAACCAGAACATGGTTTATATGTTGAAGATGTAAGATTAAGCAGAGAAAAAGCCTTCAGCGGTGAAACAGTTGATGTTGCTGTAGAAGTTGCAAATATTGGTGAAGAAGACGAATCAAACGTTAAAGTTAAAGTAGAAATACCTGAAATTGGTGCTACTAAAACAATATCTTTGTTAAACACAATTGGATCTGGATATGATTATACAACATATCTGACTTTAGACATACCTGAAGCTGACTCTGGTGTATACACACTAGAAGTTAAAGTTTACAATGAAGATGCTGGAGATGTTTATGAACAAGATATTGTAGTTGAAGAAGCTGAAGTTATTGAAGAGGAAACAGTAACTGAAACACCAACAACTACAAGTTCAATAACACAAACAATCTCTGTTGGTCAAGGTAGTGTTTTCAGTATTCAGGTAAGCAATAATTTAAACATAGCCAAAACTTACGAGTTTGATGTTGGTGGAGTAGCTGATTGGGCAACTGCAAGAGTAGACCCTGCTAGAATGATAATTGGTCCAGGTGACTCAGCAAAAATTTACGTTTATGTAAATCCAACAGAAGCTGGTGAGCATACTTTTACTTTGTTTGTAAAAGAAAATGGTGCTGTTATTGCAGCTAACCAAATGAATGTAAATGTAGCTGATGGATTTGTAGACACAGGAGAATCTTCAGACATGCAAACTGTTTTCGGGTTCCTGATTTTAGTGTTTACAATACTAATTGCAGGTTACATATACAAACATAGAGAAAGCGAAAAAGGCAAACAAGTCTACTATTAATTAAGTATTGGGTAAAACCAGTACACTGTTTCTTTATTTTTTTTAAACAAGACACTTAAACCCTAATAATTCTAATATATACGTTAACATACAAACCTTTATATTTAGATTTGTCAAAATTAAGTAATAACTACTCGTATATACTTAGGAGGTGTGAGATGAAAAAGTTAGTAATAGTATTGGCAGCATTCCTGGTCTTATGTTTTATGCCAGCAGGATTAGCTGATTTTGGTTTAAGTACTAGTGTTACTACACAAGCAACTTGCGCTACAGATACTGTTCTTTATAATGTGCAGGTTACTAATACAGGTGGACTAACAGATAGCTATACAGTTAGTATGTCAGGTGACGCAGCTGAATGGGCAGTTGCTGCTCCAGCTGGATTTAATCTTGAACCTGGCGAAACTGAAAATGTTTATGTTTATGTAACTCCTGTTTCTGGAGCACTTGTTGGCACATATGATTTGAAAATAATTATAAACAGCCGACATAGTGGAAAAGAATCAGTTGATTTAAACACAGAAGTTGCTAATTGTCACAGTGTTGCGTTAACTGCAACAACACCAAGCAAAGAAGCTTGTGTGTGTACAATGGTGGAATATCCATTAACAATTGCAAACACTGGCAGATATACAGAGAATTTTGAGCTTAGCTTAAGTGGAAACGCAGCTGAGTGGGCAACACTATCTGATGAAACAGTTAGATTAGAAGCAGGAGAAAGCAAAGAGATTTTTGCTTATGTAACAACTGATTGCGATGCAATTGATGAATATGAATTATCTGTAAAGGCAGAATCTCAAAATTCAAATGCACTAACTTCACAGCAATTAAATCTGATATCACAACCATGTTATGATTTTGACATGGCACCTGAAAAGAATTATTTATCCTTTTGTGAAAATACAGAAGTAAAGGTTCCTGTTACAATCAAGAATGAAGGTACAGCTGATAATACATACACTTTGAAAGTAGATGGTCCGCGTTGGGCAACTATGGAAAAAGAAAAAGTAACTGTTCCAGCTAGTTCTGAAGAGCAGATAAAACTAGTTCTTTTCCCTGAATACAAAGTTGCAGGCGACTTTAAAATTAAGGTAGCTGCAGTAGGCGAATTAGGCGAAGTTGCAACTGAAAAAGAATTAACTGCAAATGTATTAACTTGCCACTCCACTGACTTGAAAGTAGGCAAAGAAAGAGATGTTGTATGTCCTTACACCTCTAAAGTATACGAAGTCTCACTTGCCAATACTGGAGAATATGCAGAACACTATGCTTTGTCTGTAAGTGGAGCTGATTGGGCAACAATTGATCAACCATTTGTAAATCTTGACTCAGGGAATTCACAAAAAGTAAATTTAGAGATTAATCCAAAAGATGTTGCAGCAGGAAAATACATGTTAAAAGTAACTGCTGAATCACAAGATTCATGTGGAACAACTGACAGCGATGAAATAGAAATAGAAATCGCATCAAAGGACAAGTGTTTTGGTGTGCAAGCATCAGCTGCTTTATCTTCTGTTGACGTAACTTATGGTGAAGGAGCGCTAATACCTGTGGTAATTGAAAACAAAGGAACAGAAACATCAACGTATTATTTGGATGTTTCAGGTACAGGCGCAAGTTATGCACAACTAAATCCAGCAACAGTTGAGTTAGGTGGAAGAGAAGCTGAGACAATTTACTTATATACAGCAGTTCCAGAAGCAACACCACAAACAAAATACGCAGTAACAGTTTCTGCGCGGTTAGAAGATGGAACAGTTTCCAGTTCAACAACAGTAAATGTAAATGTTGTTTCAGCTGAAGAAGCTAAAAAAGAATCAATAGCAGAAAAAACAAAAGAGCTGAATCTACCAGAGATTAATGTTGACAGAGAAGAAGTAAAAGCAAACATTGGAGAAAAAGTTAGTGGCTTAGCAAGTGGTGTTTCAAAGGATGTAAGTGAAGAAAAAACCAAAGCCAGTGAAAGATTAAGTGGATTAAAAAGTAAGTTATCTGCTTTTAAGAACAAAACAATAATCTTTTTGTTTACCAAAACATTTTGGTTTTATAACTGGCTGTGGATTGCAATTATTATTTTAGTGTTTGCAATAATCGGCGCAGGAATAAGCGCACTTCCAGATGAAGAAGAAATAAATAAGAATCAGAAAAAGAAAAATAATAAAGACAAAAAAGAAGGTGGCGGATTCTGGAAGAAAATAGAGGACTTTTTAGAGGAAGAGTAATTCCTCTTTTCTTTTTGTTATGGTATTTCTAGACCAATATTTTAAACCTTAACGTCCATAAAATCCTTAGCAGCTTTTGTATTTGTCCGCCTGCTCGCGGACGAAGAGCCAGCATATTCAGCTTTGCTGAACACACTATATTTTGATCTCTAGAAAATCTTTTGCAGCTTTTGTGTTCTTAAAAACACCTTTAGCTTCCTTTAGCAAAGGCTTTACATTTCTAAATCTTTGGCTAAAGTGAGTAATAATTAGCTGTTTGACCTTTGCTTTCTTTGCTAACTTGCCAGCTTGTTTAGCTGTCATATGGCCGCGCTCTGCAGCAGCTTCTTTGTATTCTTGGCTAAAAGTTGCCTCGCAAATAAATATATCTGAGTCTTTTGCAAATTCAGCTACTTGGTCTGTTGCTAAAGCATCAACTACGTAAGTTATTTTTTTACCTGGCTTTGTAAACGTAGCTTTTTCAAATTTGATTTTTTTTCCTTTCCATGTAATATTTTTGCCTTGCTGTAGTTTTTTTAGAATAGGATGCGGAGCTTTTAATCCGAATTTTTTCAAATAACTAGTATTAATTTTAATTTTATCTTTTTGAATCCATGACCAGCCAATACATGTCACAACATGCTGCATTTTTGCAGCCCAGAGTTCATATTTATTTGTTTCAAATATTTTTTTAGGTTTTCTAACATCTATTTCATGAATATTTAATTTATATTTGATTTTGATTTCAAATGCACTAAGCATGTGCTTTATATATTTTTTAGTTCCTTTTGGTCCAAATATATCCAAAGCCTTTGTTCTATTACTCATGTGAAAAGACTCAAGCAAACCAGGAATTCCAAGCACATGATCACCATGCCAATGAGTAATTAATATTTTAGAAATTTTCATTGGTGCAAGCCCAGCTATTCTAATTTGTCTTTGTGTTCCTTCACCACAATCAAAAAGAATTGTTTCTGGCCCCATATCTAGAGCTACGCAAGAATGATTTCTTTTTTTGGTTGGGAATACTGAGCTAGTGCCCAGAAATGTAATTTTCATTAAAATTAAAAAGAAAACCTTATTTTTAAGCTATGCGGTTTGTTCGTAATTTATTTCATAAAAATCATAGTCTTGTAAATACCCTAAGACCTTATCAACAGTGTCTTTTTTACTTTCTGGAAATTTCAAAGAAAATTCATGCCAACCAAGACCACCGTCTTCCACTTTTGTTTCAATGCTAATATATCCTACAGGCCCTAATCTTCTTGATACGTTAGCCCATATCATTCTTTCAAACAAAGAAATAAATTTTTCTTCACGTTCTCCATCACACCGTTTAAATGCGCCTATGTATTTCATCAGTTAATCTTTTAAAAAAGAAATAATTTAAACTTATCGGGGTGAAAAGAACTCATATAGTTATTTGGGATGGTAAAGCACCTAATAACGTGAAGTTCTATAACTATGCCAAGGAAAAAAAGAAAAACCAAGAAAAAAACCAAACAAAAAGTAAAGAAAAAGCCAAAGAAGCTTAAGAAAAAGTCCAAAGAAGCAGACATAAAACTAAAAGAGCCAATTAAAGGATATATCATAGGAAATAAAATTGTTGTTACAGATGATTATGAAGAAGCACTTGCTTTTTACAACCGCTCTGCATTTGGTGAAATACACGGCGTCAAGAAAAAACAAATAGAATTTTCTTTAGTTGAAGCACTTTATTTATTAGAACGAGAAAAAATGAAAGTGTACAGCGGCACAAGAACTCTGAACTTTGAACAATTTGTTAGAAAAGCAAATAGATTAGAACCTGGTTTCTGGACACGATATCAGGTTTATAGGGACATTAGAACGCGCGGATATATTACTAAAACAGCTCTTAAATTTGGTGCAGATTTTAGAGTTTATACGCGCGGCAAAAAACCAGGCGAAGCACACGCAAAATGGGTTTTATTTGCAACTGCAGAAAGTGATAAATACACATGGAGACAATTTGCAGCTATGAATAGAGTAGCTCATTCAACAAGAAAAAAGTTATTAATTGGTATTGTTGATGAAGAAGGTGAGGTTACATTTTATGAGTGTCGCTGGAAAAGGCCTTAATCCCTTTTTTTAATTTTTTATAACGATTATTAGAGTATGTTCGGTTAATACCAATGTCTTTAAACACATCAATTACTAAGCTATAAACTTTAGAAATCCAATAATATTTTCTGGAAAGTTTTATATTATTTTTATTTTCCTCGATTGCTTTATCTTTATACTTATCTGATTCTTTGCTTATCTGTTTAAAGTATTTTTTAAGTTGTCCTGTAGAATTTGCGTGACGAAATAATTTTGAAACCTGCAATTCGAGAATACGAACGTCATTAAAATAAAATTTACTAGAAAGGTTTAAGTTCCGTATGAGTTTGTCCAGTTGTTTATATATTTTTGGAATATAATTTTTGCGAGCTTTAAATACAAGGTCTTCTATTTTTATACCAATGTCTAGTCCTAATTCTTTTGCTCTGGAGAGAGCAAGTTTTTCAGATACAAGAGCAAGATGATATTTACCGTCTTTTGCTTCATGTTCTAAGTTTCCTAAATATTTTACAAGTTTGCTGTCTTCTTTAAGGTCTTTTGAGTGTTTTTTTAATAATGTAATAAGTGACATCATTAAGTAATACACATGTTAAAGATTTAAAACTGCCGCAATGTTTATAATGATATAAGATTATTTTATTTATAATGGCTAATAAATATGAGAAAGTTACTGAACTGGCGTTAAGAAAAGGATTTTACTTTTCATCTGCAGAGATTTATCCATCTGCAACTGCTGGTTTTTATGAATATGGACCTTTGGGCACAGCTCTAAAACGTAAGTTTGTTAAAATCTGGCGGCAAATGATTGTAAAGAAAGACGACATGCTTGAACTTGATGGCTCTACTGTTTTACCAGGAACAGTTTTTGAGCATTCTGGACATTTTAAGAATTTTGTAGATCCAGTTGTTGAATGTAAGAAATGCAAAAAAATTCATAGAGCAGACAAATTAATTGAAGAAGCTACAAAAAAACACACTCCTGAAGCACTATCGCTTAAGGAGTTCGATAAACTTTTGAAAAAGTACAAAGTCAAATGTCCTTGCGGTGGAAAACTTGGTAAAGTAAACAAATTTAATATGATGTTTTCATTTACAGTTGGTCCGCGCAAATCAGAAAAAGTTGCATTACGTCCAGAAACTTGCCAGAATATTTTCTTGGATTTTGCACGCATCTTTAAAGTATCGCGAGCAAAACTACCAATTGGAATCGCACAAGTTGGTAGAGCATATAGAAATGAAATATCTCCAAGACAAAGTTTAATTAGAACACGAGAATTTTCGCAGGCAGAAGTTGAAGTTTTTTTTAATCCAAAAAAAGCAAATAAATGTCCAAAGTTTGATGAAATTAAAAATTACAAACTTAAACTTTTGCGCCTTGGAAAGAAAAAAGTTCAAAAAATAAAAGCCGTAGATGCAGTAAAGAAAAAAATTGTTACTTCAAAACTATCTGCATATTATCTTGCTTTGCTTCAGAAATTTTATGAAGAAGTTGGTCTTACTGATTTTAGATTTAGAGAAGTTAGTAAAGATGAAAGAGCATTTTATGCAAAAGAAACTTGGGATTTTGAAATTAAAACTTCTGTTGGTTGGATAGAATGCGTTGCATGTAATTATAGAACAGACCATGATTTAATTTCACATGCAAAAGGAAGCAAACAAAAATTAGAAGTAATGGATGAAAATGAAAAAGTATTGCCGCATGTGTTTGAATTATCAATGGGTATTGATCGTTCACTTTATTGTCTTTTAGAACATGCATTTGCAGAAGAAACAGTAAGAGGGCAAAAAAGAGTTGTTTTAAAACTAAATCAAAAACTTTCACCTTATTTTATTGCAGTATTTCCATTAATTAAGAAAGATAAATTACCAGCAAAAGCAAAAAAAGTAATACAACTGTTAGGAACTTGCTGGGATATTTTTTACGACGAATCTGGCTCAATAGGTAAAAGGTATCGTCGCATGGATGAAATTGGAACTCCTTTTTGTATTACTGTTGACCACCAAACTCTGGAAGATAATACAGTTACTGTTAGAGACAGAGATACAATGAAGCAAAAAAGAATTAAGTTAGATAAATTATGTAATTTTTTCTTAAAATAATTAGAACCTCCTTAAGGGAAAGAAACGCAATCTGCGTCAGTGTAGTATTGGGGTAAAGAGGTCAAAAATATAAAGATTTCTATGCTGCGCAATATAGAGCAGATATAAGCTTTAAATGATGATATTTGTTCAAAATCAGACAGCTGAGGGGCTATTATATGTCTTAAACAGCGTGAAAAAATCATAGATTTAAAGAAAAATCCATTAATTCCTTGCTATATAGCAATTAAATATCTTTTTCCAAACCATCGAAACAATTATAAATTGCGCTTTTAACTGAACTCCTAATGGCAAAAACAACTACTGACAAAGTAATGGAGCTTATGAAGCAGCCAAAACAAATTAGAAATATTGGAATTGCTGCTCACATTGACCATGGAAAAACAACTTTATCAGATTCTCTTTTAGCTGGTGCAGGCATGATTTCAGAAGAGCTTGCAGGCAGCCAATTATATCTTGATTTTGATGAGCAGGAATCTGCTCGTGGAATCACAATTAATGCAGCAAATGTAAATATGATTCACGATGTTGAAGGAAATGAATTTCTAATTAATCTTATAGATACACCAGGCCACGTTGATTTTGGCGGTGATGTTACACGTGCAATGCGTGCTGTTGATGGCGCAGTTGTAGTTGCCTGTGCTGTTGAAGGTGTAATGCCTCAGACAGAAACAGTTGTACGCCAGGCACTAAAAGAGGGAGTAAAACCAATCCTTTTCATTAACAAAGTTGACAGAATGATTAAAGAATTAAAACTCTCACCTGAAAAAATGCAGGAGAGATTTGTAAAAATTATAGATGAAATTAATGAATTAATAAGTTCAATTGCTCCAAAAGAATTCAAAGAAAAATGGAAAGTAAATGTTAAAGACGGTTCTGTTGCTTTTGGTTCAGCTTATCATAAATGGGCAGTATCAATTCCAATGATGAGCAAAAAGAAAATCACATTCAAAGATATCATAGATACTTATAATACAGAAGAGGAATGGAAAAAACTTTGCGGAAAAATACCTTTGCACGAAGCTGTTTTAGACATGGTTGTAAAACATATTCCAAATCCTGTTATAGCACAGGAATATAGAATTCCAAGAATCTGGCATGGAGATTTGGATTCAGATGTTGGAAAATCACTAATTAATTGCGATCCTAACGGACCTTTAGTTTTTATTGTAACAAAAGTTACAGTTGATCCGCAAGCAGGAGAAATGTTTACAGGAAGATTATTTTCAGGGAAATTAAAAAAAGGCGATGAAGTTTTTCTTAGCAAAACAAAGCGCAAAGAAAGACTGCAACAAGTTTACATATACAAAGGTCCAAAACGAATTTTAATTGATGAAGCTTTGTCTGGAAACATAGTCGGTGTTGTTGGTCTGAAAAGCGCTAGTTCAGGTGAAACAGTTTCCAAAGAGGAAATCACACCTTTTGAAGAAATTAAACACTTGTTTGATCCTGTTGTTACAAAAGCAATTGAAGCAAAAAACCCACAGGATTTGCCAAAGCTTATTGAAGCTTTGAAAGAAATTGCAAGAGAAGATCCAACAGTTGCTATTGAAATTAATGAAGAAACAGGCGAGAATTTAATTTCTGGTTTAGGGGAACTTCACTTAGAGATTTGGGAGCACAGAATAAAAAAAGACAAAGGCCTGAACATAGTTACTTCTCCACCAATTGTTGTTTTTAGAGAAACAATAAAACAAAAAGCAGGTCCAATCATGGGAAAATCTCCAAACAAACACAACAAACTTTTTGTAACAGTTGAACCGCTGGAAAAAAAAGTATACAAAGCAATCAAAGCAGGAGATATTCCTGAAATGAGAATCAAAAAGAAGAAAAAAGAAATTGAAGAGCTTTTGGTGGAACATGGTTTAGACAAAGATGAAGCGCGACGTGTAAAAGATATTTACAAAGGAAATATTTTGATTGATGCAACAAGAGGTATTGTTCATATCGGCGAAATAATTGAAATGGTTATGGAAGCTTTTGAAGAAGTTTCCCGCGCAGGACCAGTTGCCAGAGAACCTTGTTATGGTATTAAGGTTAAATTAACAGATGCAAAACTGCACGAAGATTCTATTCACAGAGGACCAGCACAAATAATTCCTTCAATGCGACAAGCTATATTTAATGCTATGCTTACTGGCGGGGATATTTTGTATGAACCTGTGCAGACAATTAGAATTGATGCGCCATTTGAATGCATGGGCGCAATTACAAAATTAGTTTCAGGTAGAAGAGGACAGTTAATTGATACAGAACAAAAAGATAAACAAATCACAATCAAAGCAAAACTGCCAGTAGCTGAGATGTTTGGTTTTACATCAGCGCTTCGCTCTGCAACTGCTGGTCGTGGAGCATGGTTCTTAGTTGACCAAATTTATGAAAAAATGCCAGCTAGTTTACAAATAGAAACAATCAAAAGCATCAGAAAGCGAAAGGGACTAAAAGAAGATATCCCGCAACCACAATTAGAATAATTTCTCTTATTTTCCAGAGAATAAAACTTTTATTTTTAAATTATATAATAAAATCAATACAAATAGATCCTATTCAGAGATTAAGAGAAAATGTAGAGCGCCGCAAGAAAGATCTAGAAGGAAAAACAAAAAATGAGGAAACAACAGAGGCAACAACAGTATTTCCACCTGTTTATGAGCAAATTCATAAACCTCCTCAAACAGAAGAAGAAAAACAAGCTTGGACTTTAGGTGCAAAAATAGCTGATGCGCATTATAATGTTATGAAGCAAAAATTAAAGGAGGATTTTTTGCGAATTAGTCATATAACTAAGGTAACTACAGATAAAATAATTAAATTATATAATTCAATTCCAAAATTTTATTTCTCATACGCTAGAAACGGATATATAACTCGTGCTAAAGAACAAAGGTATATAGCAGAAAATGAGAATTATTTATTCTTTTTTATATGCGGCTGGAATTCTGCAACTAATAAACCAGAGGCAAAAGCAACCTCTTAAGCATCATTTTATTATAGAAACCTTTAAAAACTCCGTTTAATAGAATTTTTTAACAACTTTGGAGGGGAAAGCTGATTTTTCCCTTTGGAGGATATCATAATGGCAGAAAAACCACACATAAATTTAGTATTTATCGGACACGTAGACCACGGAAAATCAACTACAGTTGGTAGACTAATGTTTGAAACAGGAGCTCTACCAGAACAAGAACTACGAAAACTAAAAGAAGAAGCAAAAGAAAAAGGAAAAGTAGGCTTTGAATTTGCCTATGTAATGGATAAAGTTAAGGAAGAGCGAGAAAGAGGGCTTACAATTGACTTGTCTTATCAAAAGTTTGATACAAACAAGCATTACTTTACAATAATTGACGCTCCAGGTCACCAAGACTTTATTAAAAACATGATTACAGGTACGTCTCAAGCAGATGCTGGGGTGCTTGTAGTTGCTGCTTCTGAAGGTGTAATGGCTCAAACAAAAGAACACGCTTATTTAGCTAAGGTTCTTGGTGTTAACCAGTTAATCGTAGCAGTAAACAAAATGGATGCTGCAAACTACGACGAAGCAAAATACAAAGATATTAAAGAAAAAGTAGGAAAATTACTAAGTGGTGTTGGATATGATATTTCTAAGATTAAATTTGTACCAATATCAGCTCTAAAAGGAGATAATGTTACAAAAGAGTCAGAAAATATGGGATGGTATAAAGGACCAACTTTACTAAAAGCTTTAGATGAGTTAGATGCTCCTGAAAAACCAACTGACCTTCCAATGAGAATGCCTGTACAAGATGTTTATACAATCAAAGGTATTGGAACAGTTCCGGTTGGAAGAGTTGAGACAGGTGTAATGAAAGTTGGCCAGCAATTAATTTCAATGCCGTCTGGTAAAACTGGCGAACTAAAATCCATTGAAATGCACCATGAACAAATGCAGCAAGCAACTCCTGGTGATAATGTTGGAATTAATATCCGAGGTATTGGAAAACAGGATATTAAAAGAGGAGATTGTTTAGGTGAATCTAAGAATCCACCAACAGTTGCTAAGGAATTTACAGGACGAATAATTGTGTTAAATCACCCAAGCGTTATGACAGCTGGATATTGTCCAGTTTTCCACGTTAACACAGCACAAGTTTCTTGTAAGATTAAGAAAATTACAAAAAAGCTGGATCCAAAAACAGGCCAGGTTTTAGAAGAAAACCCAGACTTTGTTAAAAACGGAGAATCAGCTGAAATTGTAGTTGAGCCACTAAGACCGCTTTGCATTGAAAAGCAGTCTGATATCCCACAGATGGCTAAGTTTGCTATCCGTGACATGGGTAAAACAGTGGCCGCAGGCATGTGCATTGACTTAGTAAAGAAAGATTAAAGTTTCCGCGGAACCAACTGCGTTGGCTGGAGCTAGTGTCCTAGCAGAAACAAGGTTTCTGTGGGAGCCACTAACGTGGCTATTCAGCAACGCTCAATACACATTTTTTTTAATTTATTTTTATAAACTTTTAAAAAACTTTTATTTTTAATTTATTAGTATGATTAAAAAATTAACAATTTATAATGTGTTGTCTGAAGAGTCAAAATATATAGGAAAAAATATTCTTGAATTTTTAGATATTAATTATAACATTCAAGAAACATCAAAACTAATGACAATTTTTCGTCCGCTAAAAGTTTCTGTTTTGAATGGAACGCCTAAAAATGCTGCAATAGAATTTTTAGAAGCAATAGGATATGCAAAAGGTATTAGAAAAACAAAAACTGGAGAAAAATTAACTACATATTATTTAAAAAAACATGAAGAACGTAAAGATCAAGTATCTTCAAAATTTATTTTAAACAATAGTAAAACTCCAACATTATGTTTTTTACTTGAAACAGAATTAGGTTAATTATTTCTTAAATAAAATTAATAATAAAACAGCAATCAGTGCAACAGCACCTGAAAACAAGAAAGGCGCATCTAAACTAACAAAATCCCAAAGAAAACCTGCTATTAAACCAGCAGGCAACATTGCTAAGCCAGTTGCAGTATGATATATTCCAAGCGCAGTTCCTCTTTTATGAGTTGGTGCCAGGTCAGAAACATAAGCTCTTGTAACTCCGTCTGTTGCTGCCATAAAAATACCATACAAAGGAAATAAGAACCAAATAGTTTGTTGTGTTGCGTATGCAAATCCAATGCTTACAAAAGCAAATAATAAGTATCCCGCAATTATCATTTTTTTTCTTCCAATTCTGTCTGAGATTCTACCAGCTTGATATGCAAATCCTGCATAGAAAATATTAAACGCTAAATAAACTAACGGAATCATTACAAGAGCAATCCCTAAACTTTGCGCTCTGAGAATATAAAATGAATAACTAAAATGTGCAATAC
>WJKY01000017.1 GCA_014728835.1 Candidatus Woesearchaeota archaeon
AATAAAAGCTTTGATATTGAAAAAGAAGCAAACCAAGTAAAAGCTGATATTGAAAAAATTAGAGAGAAATTAGAACAACAAAAACAAATTATAGAAAAAATCAAACCTTTTGATGATTTGATAGCTCAAGAACGGGAAAGCGCAATAAAACTTTCTGAATTAGAAGGTAAGAAAGAAGCTCTGCAAAAAATAATACAACAAGCAAGTAAAAAATTAGAAAACCTTGATGAAGAAATCCAAGAATTAGATCAAGAACATTCTGAGTTAGTCGAAGAAAAATCTTTGTATGAATATAAAGATAAACACGTTAGTCTGAAAAAGGAATTAATAGAAATAGATGAAAAAATATTATCAAATAAAGTAAGTCCTGAACAAGCAAATAAATTAGAAGAACAGTTTCAAGAATTAATAAGTAAAACGCAGGCCCTAAAATCCAAAAGCGAATCTTTAACTGCAATCTGCAGTGAAAAAGAAAAAAGATTAGCTGACCTTAAACAAAAGCAAACCAAAACCGCAGAGCTGAAACAAAGCATTGAAAAATTACAAAAAAGAATTGAGTTTCTAAATCAATTCAAAAACGCTTTGTTGATTGCACAGAGCTCACTGCGAAAAGAATTAGTGCAAGCTGTAAACGAAGTAATGAATTCTGTGTGGAATGCACTTTATCCGTATGATAAATGGGATTCAATTAGATTAGATGCAACAGAAATAGATTACACTCTTCAGATTAGAGATGCTGATGGTAATTGGTTAAATGTATCTGGTTTTGCAAGCGGCGGAGAAAGGATGCTTGCCTGTCTTGCTTTGCGAATTGCATTTGCAAAAGTTCTGGCGCCGAATTTGAGCATGCTAATACTTGACGAGCCAACCCATAATCTGGATTATGCAGCTATTTCTAAATTAATAGAAGTAATACAGGAAAAACTTTCAGATACACTCGAGCAAGTCTTTATTGTGACACATGATGAAAAACTAGCTGAGGCTGGACAAAACATAATAAGAATTAATTAAGTTTGGTAGCATCATAGCAACTGTTTTCAAGGTTTAATAGATATTCTGAAAAATTATCTTTAACATAATCTTCAATTTTTCCGGGACTTACACCTTTGCCTCTTAGTTTTGCAATTTCACGTTTTACTTTACCCACTTCTCTAAAATGTAAACTAACATCATGTAAATCTTCAAGAGTATTGTAGTTTATAGGGCCAGTATACTTTATCCTCATTTTAAGTCCTTCAGTTGGGTTAAATAGCCATTCTGGTAATCGTTTGCGTCCATTTCTAAATCCAAGGTGACCAGGTACCAACTTCCCTTTTATTTCTAATCCGCTTTCAAGATTCATATAATCGTGTTCCAATCTATGTTTGTCTATATATGAGAGTGTATGTTTGGATCTCACATTTTTGGTATGTCCGTTTTCGTCAGAAAATTCTCTATTAAAAATCATATTAATTTTACCATCATATAAGTAACATCCTTGAAGATTTACGTTATCATGGTCTTTTGGTTTATCTGACAAATCTATTGTATCTTCGTAGATTGGACAAAGTGTTTGTTTTATTATGCTTTTAATTCTAGGTAATAACTTTTCGTGATATTTGTTAATCCAATCAATAGAATTTAATTGATTTAATAGCGTGTTTAATAATTGAACGTTGGCGCGCCCTATTTGTTTTGGATTATCTGTATCTTTTTCAAAAATTGCAATTTCTCCTGGAACTTTTTCTTCCACCCGCGTTCTAAGCAATTCATGCGATCTTAAGTTAGACAAATTAAGTGCATCAGCGCCCCCAAGCGTGAATCTAACTTGATTATTTTTAATATGACATTTAATTCTACTTCCACTGTAATTTCCTTCAGCGAGAATTGGGTCTTCTAATGTACTTACCATGTTTTATGTTATAAAAATTCATTTATAAACTTTACGTTTTATGATAATAAAATCGAACACAACATCTTAAATTATGATACGTAATATCTAAAAATAAAAAAACACAATCAGAAACTTTTTCGTTTCTGCTGTGCCCACTCGCGCGGGAAATAAGAAAGTTACAAATTAAACGCTTTTCAAAAATTCTGCAACTTTGTCTAACACATCCTTATCATTTGGTAAGGATATATTTTTTCGTCTGGAGAATCTTTTTGTTCCATCAGGTAAGTAAAACCCTCTGGATATATTAACAAATTCATTTGCTTCTCCATCTTCTGGTTTTGCGACTTTACGGGCAACTTCAATAAAAGAATTTCGCCCAAATTTTATCTCTTCTGATTTTATTGTTTCAAATTCAACTGCCATTTTTTATCCTCTTGTTTTTCTTTTGTTGCGAGGCAGTTACCAGAACTCCGAGCGATTGGGTTCTGTGTTTGCTCGCTGCTTTGTGCAAGCTTAAATGTATTTATAAAGATTTCTATAGAAGTCCTTTTATGATTTTCTTACCTTCTGTATGTTATGTCAGATAACATAATAACAAAAAAAGAATTAGGGGAAATAACAAGAAACGTTCTGAAGTACTTGGATGAAAAAGATGTCAAGGATTTAGGTGATTTAGAAATAAAAACTGATGCCGAGATAAATCAGGAGGGAATAACATTTCAACTGCGACCTTCTAAATTGGGAACAACTGCAAAAGTATTAAGTTACCTCATATGTAGTAAAGGCATTCCTTTAGAGGTGCGCACAAATGAAGCTTTAAATTATACTAAATTAATAGTCAAAACTAGTTCTGATATTCCTGGATATGAGCGTTTTGTTCGTGATTCAATAGGCAATTTAGGGCAATACAAAACAATAAATCACATAAATCTTTCTAAAGTAAAATCAGAACTGAAAAAGTTAGCAGATTACTGCGTAAATGACACATAGCAAACTTTAAATTAATCAGCTAAATCTTGTTTTGCGGAGGTGTTATATGAAATTTAGAAAAAAATCAGAAAGCGCAATACTTTAGTTCATTGTAGCTTTAATACCTATTGTAAATTTTTTATGGTTGTGGAAGGTTAGTAAAATCATAGCAAATGTTAAAGAATAATTAAAGGAAATCCTCGCCCTTGGCTAGTTTACTTCCTAATTTTTTTTCATATAAAATAGCAAAATCTTCTAATTTTTTGCCATGGCTTTCTTTTGTTCTTCTTTTTCGCACTTTAATGAAAACAGGATAATTTGTTGCTTCACCTACCATCAGAGCCTCACCAACTTTTAATGTAGAAATCATATCTAATGTAGAGCGGGTTATAGACTCTGAGCTTTTTGCAATGTGATCTAAATCATAAGGATTAGTAACTTTCAAAACCATTTGAGTATTGCACTGACTAAGCGCAGTAGTAGAAAGTTGTATTGGTCGCTGAGAAATCAAACAAAGGTTAGCATAAAACTTTCTACCTTCTCTAGCAAGTAATTCAATTATACCCCTACTTAGTGCAGCTTCAGCGCGCTTGCCTTCTGGACAAAAGTTGTGCGCTTCCTCAATAATTTCCAAATAAGGAGGAACAATTCCTTGTTTACGTAAATTAAACAATTTCCTAGAGAGATGATTAACAATAATTTGTTTTTTCTTGAGGTTTAGAATCTTTTTAAGATTAATAACAACCATGTGCCCCTGACGCATCATGTTTTCTATATTTGGCCATTCAGATGTTGAAAAAAGCCGCATGCTTTGAAGCTCTGAAAGCCAGCCAACTAATGCTTCTTTAGTTGCTTTGGAAATATTTTCATCTTCTTTTAGCGCATTAATAATATCAGAAATAGAATATGCTTCTTTTTCTTCTCTGAGATAAGAAATAATTTTACCCAAATCTCTAACTTGCACAGCACTCATTCTTGGCAGCATAGCTGCAATTCCTTTTTCACTTAACCGGTTTGCAGCGATTTTGATGTCGTCGCCGTCTATTACTTGAACTTTATTTTTTAGCTTGGGATCTTTTTCAAAACCAATATATTCTCCATGATTGTCAATAACTAATAATGCTACGCGACCTTGTTTTGGAGATCGAGATAATAATTCCTCTATTAAAACAGATGTAGCATATGATTTTCCAGCTCCAGAGATAGCTAAAATAGCCATATGTTTTTGAAGCATTTTAGTCAGATTAAATTTAGCGCGCAATTTTTGCTGTTGAACAGTTCCTAAGTCCAAACCTCTTTCTTGATCCAAACCTAAAAATTTATTCAAAAGTTTTGGATCAATGTCAGTAACAACCATTCCTGGAGACGGAGGAAAACTTGGCCTGTTTAGTAAACCATCTTTTCCATATACGCCCAGCGCCTTGGTTTCTGCAATTGTATATTCCCATTCTTTAACTGGAAACGCAGAATATAATTCACCTGCTTTGTCGTATTCTCTTACAGCGCCTGCACTTTCAAAGTACCTATTTGTTTTGTAAATGTTTTTAATAGTTCCAATCAAAACTCCTTCTTCAGTTTTTACAGATACAAATTGACCCTTTTTGACGTTTCCTGATTGTATTACAAACGAAAATGAACTTACAGATGGTCCATCTGGTGTTGTTATAATGGTACCGAATTTGGCCATAAGCTGTTTATTTGCTAGTGGTATATAAGACTTTATAGCCGCAAAAAAACAAAAACAAATCAAAATAAAATTTTGCTAGCTTTTTTGCTCAACAGAAACAATAGCGCAAAAAAATACCAAAACTTTATAAATAAAAATTAAATGAGTTTAATTAACATGCTTCGCAGAAGCAAGTAACTTTGGAGGTTTATTTCTAAAAAGGTCTCATCTCTCTTCTCAAATCAAATAAACTTGGATTTCTACCTAATTTTTCATTAAGAGCAGCTTTGAAGTGTGCGATTTCGCTTTCAGTGAGTTTCGCACGCGCATCAGCTTCAATAAGTACAGATGGATAAGAATACAAACGGTTGTGCTTGGAAATCTGCCAAATAATTGATGCGATTTTATCAGCAGTTTTCTCAATGTTTTTAGTTGCCAGAAAATCAAGACGTAGTGGTCTGTCAAAAGGAACAGCTTTAATGTAAATTGCATGAATTGCCTTCGTCCATTTTTTCAAACCTTTGCTACCAGGGATGTTTTCTTTGCTTGTATATGAGATAGCAGCTGTTCGCTCACCAACATCTAATAAATAATATAAAAATAATGTATCTGTTGTGTTATTTAAGATATCTTTGTTTTCTTTTATTTTAGTTTTGAATTTTTTAGGAATATCCGCTTTTAACAATGAAGGCACAGCTTTCTTTAGTAAAACTTTGCAATATCTGCAACCTCTTGAATCTTCAACAGCACCAACTAATAATATTTTTTTCTTTGTGCAGAGTTGGTATAATTTTCTAAATAATTTAAGCACATATTTATAAGTGCAGTAAACGTCCGAGTCTTTGTCTGGAATATTAGACGGGTAGGGAACAATTGAGCCATCTAAAACAACAACATCAGGATCCTTTTTTTTAATTGTTACAATAGTTACTAAAAGTTCTTTTTCAACTCTTTTAAGAGATGCCAGTTGTCCGAACTCCATATCAGAAAACTCAGGGCCGACAATAATTGGCTCAGGAATTGGTTTAATACTTGGAATATAGGCTACATTTGCTAACTTGTTTTTTTCATATCTGAAGCAAGCTCCAACTGCGCGTCGAAGCATAATTCCTGCGCCGTGATATTCTTTCTTAAGAAATCCGCCATCAACACCGCAAATAGTTAAATTATCCAAATCTATTTTTTTAATAGGAACCTTGAATTTTGTAATCTTTTTTTTATCGCTTTTCTTTAGAACATGAGACAAAATCTCTCTTTTTTGGCTTAAATGCTTTATTCGTTTAGCTACTGTTTTAATGGTTTTTTCCATAATAAAACCTTTTAAAGGCAGGTTAATATATTTTTATTTACTATAGGAGGTGATTAAACTAGCAGAAAAAACTTTCTACATCACCACAGCAATAGATTATACTAATGCAGCCCCACATATCGGTCACGCCTATCAAAAAATAGCATCTGATGTACAAGCGCGTTGGAAACGTAGTCAAGGATATGATGTTTTTTTCTTAACTGGAACAGATGAACATGGATTAAAAATACAAAGAGCAGCCAAAGAAAAAGGTGTTTCACCTCAAGACTTTGTAGATAAATTATCCAAGCAATTTCAAAACGCTTGGGATAAATTAAATATCAGATATGACAAATTTATCAGAACTACAGACAAAGATCACAAAAAAGCTGTAAAAGAAGCCATTAAAAAAATAAAAGAAAAAGGAGATATTTACAAAAGCCAATACAAAGGTTTGTATTGCGTCGGCTGTGAAAGATTTCTAACAGAAAAAGATTTGATAGATGGCAGATGTCCAGACCATAAAACTAAGCCAGAATATATCAAAGAAGAATCCTATTTCTTTAAACTGTCAAAATATCAGAAACCATTATTGAAGTTCTACAAAGAAAATCCAGAGTTTATTTCACCAAAATTAATCAGAAAACATGTGATTAATAGAGTAAAAGAA
>WJKY01000018.1 GCA_014728835.1 Candidatus Woesearchaeota archaeon
AGGTGGAATTATATCTGTTGCTTTGATTAAGAAACAATTTGGCACTAAAAAATTCACACATACTTTACTTGATGCTTTTTCACTAATTGTACTTTCAATATTTTTAATTTTAGTTGCTGCAGTTATAGAAGTTACAATATCGCCAATGATTGGATAATTATTTTTTCTTTTTGCGTCTAAAAAAGATAAAACCAAAAATTAAAATAAAAACTAATAATACTAATATTCCTGATTGAGATGATGTTGCTTTTTTAAATTCTGGGGTTGAAACAGGTTCTTGTATTAGACTTAAAGTAAAACTAATTTTTTGCCCCTTGATTGAATTCAAAGTGAGCTGAATATCATCAACTGTATTTTTATCTAAATCAATTCTTTTTGTTTCTCCTATTTTTAAATCTATAAAAATAGGTTCTGAGCGCAAAACAAATCTTACAGAATCATTTTTAATTTTAGTAATTTCCAAAGTATGATTTATTTTCTTATAAGTAAAACCATGGACTTGATTTGGCTGCATTGTTTTTGTATATGAATTAGTTTTATCAAAATCACCAATATAAAAATCTGGTTTTACAATTTCTGCTTCTTCTACTTCTTCTTCAGGTTCTGAAATAGTTAAAGTACCACCTGTAGATCCGCCACCATTTCCAGTCTCTGATTCTTGTGAAGGTGCGGTATAATTTAGCTTAAAGCTTCGATTAGTTCCCCAATCTATATTACCTGCTAAATCTGTTGCTAAACAATTCCAAGTATAATCTCCGCTAGTTAATTCTAACGTCCAAATTGTTGTATTAGAAGTTCCACTAATATTTGTTGTCTGATTCAAACTAAATGATTGGTTTTGATAATCAGTTAAATACAAACTTATATTTAATAAGTCATTATTTTCTGTTACAGAACAATTAAAAGTAATATTTATTGGAGAACCAGTATCATTTGCATAATTTCCAGCAGGACTATTTAATGTTGTATTTGGAGCTGTATTATCAATTGTGAAATTATCATATATTAGATGAGATTGTACATCAGAAGGATTATCATCTGCTACTGCAGTAACATTTAATTTATACTGATCATCAGGTACGTTATTTGTATCAAAAAAAACATGTACATCATCGTCAGTTGGACTATAAAAACTAATATTAATTGTATAATTTACAGTGCCGTCTGTATTACATAAATACAAAGTATGATTAACTGTTCCGCATGCATCAGGATCAAGTGCAGTATTAACATGAATAGTAATATTGTCTTTATAAGTTCCATTTAAATAACTATCAAAAATACTATAATTACAACCATTTAATGTTGGCAATATTCCCTTATGAATGTATTTAATATTAGGGCTAGTAATAGGATAATTTACATCACCAATGTCATCTGTAAAAAAAGTAAAATTAGTATAATTATTTCCTAAATTATCTTCTACATATGTTCCAAATTGAAATTGATCTCCAGACATTATTGATGTTAACCAAACATCTGGAGTTCCTGCTGCCAGAGTATAATTAATAGCATTTGTTGACGTCCAAGCAATATTAGTATTTTTAAAAGATACATTAGTTCCTGAAGAACCATTTGCATACTTTAACACATATGGATTAGCTGCATCAGTTAATGAACCATAAAATATGAAAAGGTAATCAGTTAAATTTATTCCAGCTAACATACCATTTTCAACACTATAACATTTTTTAGAATATGATGAGTTCCTAGATGAATAATAAATATTATTCAAATCTGCTGTTGTAAGACTATTAATATAAATACAGTTTGAAGATAAATCAACTCTAACACCTTCATTTTCATAAGAAGAATTACAAACATAAGCTCTTAAAACTCTTGTTGGTGTTCCAATATAATCTATATTTCTAAAAACACAAACAGTATAATTTAATTTGCCTTGTATGGCTTCTAAGTTCCAAATCTTTATCATAATATAAGAATTTAATCTAATTGATAAGTTCTTTTTTTGTTCTCTTTCCATATGTCCTCGGCTTAAATAAACATGGCTCCTAAATGCTGTTGGCTCAGTTTTCCAAGTATAATTTAAAAGCGCCCATTTGCTTCCGTTAGATAACGTAACTCTAATACTAGAATTATCATTTACTGCATAAGTAAAATTATCTGTAAATATCCCATCAGAATCATACCATTTATATGCTACTCTGCCATCTGCTCTTAATACTGGTTCAGTAAAATTTCCACTTGCTGTGCCCTTATCACTTGCAGGCGGTCTAAGGCTCCAATAATTGGAGATCCAGAGCCAACTGCATTTTCCACTGTTTTAGTTATTAAAAAAGTTGAAAGATTTATTCCGTCATTATCAGTGCAATTAACTAAAGCTTCAAATAAGCCAGTTGAATTTGCTTCTATGTCAGCAGGTGTTCTTGAAACTAATGTGCAATTTGGGTCTGCAGAAACACTGGGAAATAAAATTAATAAGAATAATATAATTATCACTAATAAAAATGTTTTTTTGCGTGTAATTGGCCACCTCCAACTATAATTAGAAATAATTATTTTTGGTTTTTAAGGTTTTCTACGTTTTCTGCGCTTTTTTTTCTTGATATTTGCTGGTTTGTGTGTAAACCAATAAAAAGTAAATAAAGTAATAATAATAACAGCACTTACAAATCCTAAAATAGCTAAATGAGAAGCTCCTTTTAATTTAAATACATTAGAAATTGTATCTTTTTCTACTTCTGCAACTGCGCCTCCAGCTATTTCTGTTTCAACTTTTTTTGATCCTTTTTCTGGCTGGGTTTGTGTTTCTTTTAGTTGTTCAGATTCTTCTGTTTCTACTGGCGAACCTGATGTTTTGCCACCTGAACTTCCTCCACTACTTCCGCCAGAAGAACTACTAGATTGTTGTGGATTTTGATTATTTTCTTGTTCAGGTGCTGTGTAATTTACAGTAACCATATAATTTGAATCTGCCCAATCACATTGGCTGGAGTTATCACAAACTTCGCAGTTCCAAGTGTAATTAGTATTTGGAATATTTGTTAATGTCCAAATACTTTGATTTTGTGTTCCAGTAATATTTTCCGCATCAGCATAATATTCGCTTGTTATATTCCAAATATGTAATTCAATATTACTTAATTGCATATCATCTGTTGCTGAGCAAGTAAAAGAAATATTATTTGAAACTGTAACATTTGCATTTGCAGGTGATATTAATGCCGCAGTTGGTGAGTTATCTGGAAGTGAAGCTAAAATAGTTAATGTATTTGATTGCTTTGTTGTTCCATCATCTTCGCCGTCATTTGGAGTAACTTCGCATTTCCAAGTTTCGCTAGCAGAAGTTTCATTGGAAACTATTGTATCTGCTCTGTTTTGATACAAAGAATTAACTTGCTCAGATGATAAGCTTCTGTTATATATTCTCACTTCGTCTATTGTCCCGTTAAAATTCCATGAACCATGTCCGCTTGCGCCGATACCCAAATTTGCATTACTATTGTAAATATTTATTGAATCAATATTACTTCCTATTTGCGCGTCATTTACATATAATTTTAAATTACTTCCATCATAAGTTACTGCATGAAATACCCACTCATTTTTATGATTTGTGAGAGCATTATTTACTTGAACTGCTAAACTATTTGAGCTACCATCCGAACTCAGCTGTATCAATAAAGCATCATTATATCCAAAAACCCCGTCATCTAAATTAAGAAGTCTATATGACCATTCATTTCCATTTTCTTTTGAAACCAACCTAGCTGAACCTATATCATCATAATAATAAAACCAACCAACTATACTAAATGACGTGTTAAAATCTAAGCTAGAATCATCAGCTACCTCAATATAATCATTAACACCGTCAAATTCATAAGCGCCTCCTATTTTTCCTGATGTTGTGTGCGTGGCGTTGTTTACTGAGCCATCATTTGAATTTCCTGAGTAATCTTTTGTAAAAGTTGAATTGCTGCCTTCAAAAGGCAAAACAAGTGTTGTTATTGATGTTTCATCAACATACCAATTAAATACATTTGTAACGCTATCCTCATCTTCGTCATCTGTATCTTGAGCATAACATATTAAATCATCTAATACTAAATCATTTCCAGATTCTGATTCTAAAACTGGATTAGAATGTGTTGGAGGAATATTTGGAGTAGTAATAGTATAATTAATCTCTACATAAGGATGCAAACTTGCATTTGAATAGTCGCTGCTGGCAAATTTAGTTGTTCCACTGTTTGAAGTTTCGGTTTTAACTAATATGCCATAATTTTCATAAGTGTCATTATTCCAGTTATTTATTAATTCAGCAATATCCCAAGAAAACCATTCATCTTCTGC
>WJKY01000019.1 GCA_014728835.1 Candidatus Woesearchaeota archaeon
AGGCTTGATATCAAGATTATACATCTAAGCCATACCTCTGGGCAAAATCGTCTACTCGGATACTTTTTTCTTTTTTTATTGCATTTATTTTTTTAATAAACTCGGGTTTGAGTTCAGGTTCATTTTCATATTCAATAAATTTTTTTACGATAAATTCAATTGTTTCGCTTTTGTCTTTTAAATCATATTTAGCCTTAATGATATTTATAACACGATTGATATTTTCGTTTAAGGTAATTAAAGCTTGAGTCATACTAAGTTCACCTAAGTATATATTAGTTAAACTAATTTATATACTTTTCTATTTCATTTCTTGTTTTATTTTTTCTAATGAATGGCATTTTCCTTTCTTGTATTCCTTGTGTGATCTTTGGATTTCTTACTTTATTTCTTCGTTAATTTCTAAATCATCTGCATTCATCATTATACACATAATACCAGTTAATTATTAATGTTATTCTGTCTTCAAAATTATGAAAAATTCTTGTTTTTCTTCTGTTGCAAAGAGGCTTACGGCCTAGACCCAGCAATAGTAAATATTATTTTTTTCTTGGTTTAAATGCAAGAGCCAACTCTCTAGTACGATAAATTGTTATTTCTTTGCTTGGCTTAAAATGAGTGTCATCACTCCAAATGCCATCAGCTTTTAAAGCAAGACATAGAGCGATAAATGGTACATCATTTATATCGTCAATGAGTGTTTTTGCAGCATCAAAAAATTCTTCATATTCTTCTTTTGGTATAATTGTAATCTTTTCAAATAGTAAATTAAAAATGATGTTAAACTCATTAGCGTTAATTTTGGCTTTTTTACATATTAGATTCTTATATTTCGAAATTTCTTTCAAGGAATGATCGGGTGTAACAAGTTGGATTACTGGATTAACGATGATTTTTCTTGAAATTCCATTTTTAATAAGAGCAGAAATTATGCTACTAGTATCTATCACTAATCTAATCAAACCAAACCATGTTTTTTTGCTATTTCACGTTTGATTTTTCTTCCAATTTCAAGAGCATCTTTTTCTGTTAATTCACTTTTTGAAAGGATATTATCCATGAGTTCAAGTTTTCGTGCTTGTGCCCACATGGCTTTCCTGGCAATTTCAGTCCATTTAATCTCTTTGTGTTCTTTAATTATCTTATGAAGTTCTTCAGGTATTGCAAGAGTCATATTTGTCATTATTATTACCTTAAGTAATATATGTATTTTTACTTATATAAGGTTTTCTACTTATTTTCATAAATTAGAATTGTTGGTGCTTCTGTCTTTGAAAATATGAAAAAATCTTGAATTTCCCCAGTTGCAAAGAAGCTTATGGCCACACCTATTGGCTAACAGAAGAAAAACACAGTTTTATTAACCACTGTCTGTTAGTATTTAAAAATTGTTTTTAAAAACAATAGTTTTTTTACTTATTTAGTAATATTTGTAAAAATATTGAGTGGTGGTAAAAAATCATTGAAGATTTTATAATTCCATTGATAGCAATTGCTGCTGCGGAATTGGGAGATAAAACACAAATTTCGATATTGCTTTTATCTTCAAAAACAAAGAAACATCTACATCTTTTATTAGGGGCAGTACTTGCTTTTGCTATAGTTGATGGATTAGCAATTCTTGCAGGCACATGGATTACAACAGTTATACCATTTGATTATTTAAAAATAATATCAGCAATAGTTTTCATAATAATAGGAATATTTATGTTAATCAGTAAAGATGGTGAAGAAAAAGAAACAAAACAAAAAAATCCATTTTTTGCGGCGTTTCTATTAATAATGTTGACTGAATGGGGCGATAAAACACAAATTGCTGCTGCAATTTTTGCAACTCAATATAATGGAATATTTGTTTTTTTTGGGACAATGACTGCATTAACGATACTTACATTAATTGCAATATTCTTTGGAAAAATCATAATAACACGGCTTAATAAAAAAATCATTAATAAGATAGCAGGAATTGTTTTTATTATTCTTGGATTAGCATTTTTTATACTATAAATATTAACTAAAATTTAACTGTAGTTTAATAATAGTAATACTAAAATTGAAATAACCACCACTAAAAGTTAACATAAACTTATTAAATAAAATTAAGAAAAGGTAATTTACTTATAATATTAAAACAAGCGAAAATGAGAAAAGAAGGGTTAATAAAAGAAATTAATAAATAAATAATTTTTTGGCACTTTTGATTATTTAACATAAGTAAATTATTATAGTTGATGTTTATTGTTTAGTTTAATCTGGGGAGGTATATTGTGCTAGTTCCTTTACTTCGCTGCAGGCGCTGCAATGAAGAAAAACATCTTTCAGAGTTTGATCGTTCTTATTTTGGTAAAAATGGATATGATGTTTACTGTCATAATTGTAGAATTGAAATTGATAATATTCAAAACTCAATAACTGAAAAAACTTGTCGACAATGCGGTAGAGCAAAACCTATCTCTGAATTTGGGAAAAATGCTTCAATTCGTGATGGATATAATAAAGAATGTCTAGATTGTCAAGATGATAATCATCGTAGAAGACGAGATAGAAAATATAAAGATAAATGGGATGGAAAACTATCAATATGCAGGATATGTGGACAACAAAAACCTACCTATGAATTTATAAAGCGAAGATACAGCAACGTAGGATACGTGTATTGCCGCAGTTGTATTTCTGAATTAACACGTAATAAGGTACTAAGATTCGAGCAAGAAAGAGAAGAAAAGGGCTGGCCTTTAGAAAAAACATGCAAAGAGTGCGGGCGTTTATTACCATCAGATCATTTTCACCTTGATCGAAGACAAAAGGATGGATTAGCAGTAAAATGTCGAAATTGTTATAATCAAAATGAAAAGCAAAGAATAAAAAAACTTAAAGAAAAACATAGATTGAACAAATTAAATAAGAACTCAAGAAAGGAATGTTCCATCTGTCATAATCTAAAACCAATATCAAATTTTTCAAAAAATGAAAGTACCTTAGATGGACTTAGTGAGATATGTAAAGTTTGTATTAAAAAGGTCAGAGAAGAAAACATAAAATACTGGAAAGAGGAAAGAGCAAAAAAAGATGAAAAAATAAAAACAAAGCAGTGTAAAAATTGTGGCCGGATTTTACCAATAGATATGTTTAGTAAGAACCGGGAACGTAAAAAAGGATATTATAACATATGTAAAGATTGTACCAGAGTAGAAAGAATAGCAGCAGAAAAAAGATGGGAGGCCGAGCGTAAAAAAAAGTCATTTGAATTTTCTTTTGATGTTATTACTGAGAAGAAATGCAGGTTATGTGGAAAGATTCTTCCTGTTTCTGAATTCTACAGGCGCAGATCAAGCAAAGATGGTTA
>WJKY01000020.1 GCA_014728835.1 Candidatus Woesearchaeota archaeon
GACAAGCAATGGCGCTCTTTAAACCAAAAAGTTGACAAATTGAAATATAAACGCAACAAAGTTTCTGAGGAAATTAATAAACTCAAAAAAGCAGGCAAATCAACTAAAAAGAAAATAAAGGAAATGAAGTCTGTTGCCCAAAAAATTAGAAAACAAGATGAAAAAATAAAATTAAAAGCAGATCAGAGAGATAAACTGCGATACAAAATAGGAAATATCTTGCACAAAAGCGTGCCAGCAGGCGCAGAAGAAGTAACAGTAAGGACTTTTGGGAAAAAACCAAAGTTTAAATTTACACCAAAGAGCCATACACAATTATTGGAAGATTTAGATATTGCAGATATTGAAAGAGCAGCAAAAGTAGCTGGCTCAAGATTTTATTATTTGAAGAATGAATTGGTATTACTTAATTTAGCATTGCAAACATTTGCAATGAATTATCTCTATAAGAAAAAATATGTTCCTATGTATACTCCTTTTATGATGAATCGCAAGGCAATTGAAGGTGCAGCTGAATTAGCTGATTTTGAAACAATGCTTTACAAACTGCAAGGAGAAGATTTATTTTTAATTGCAACAGCAGAACAAACATTAGCAGGCTATCACATGAATGAAATAATAAATGAAACAAAATTGCCAATAAAATTCGTAGGTTTTTCAACAAATTTCAGAAGAGAAGCTGGTTCACATGGCATAGATACAAAAGGAATATTTAGAGTTCATCAGTTTGATAAAGTTGAGCAATATGTTCTTTGTAAGCCAGAAAATTCCTGGAAGATGCACGAAGAAATGATTAAAAATGCAGAAGCAATTTTCAAAGCACTAAAAATACCTTATCGCGTTGTAAACATACCAGCTGAAGACATGAATGACAATGCTGCGAAAAAATATGATATTGAAGCATGGATGCCCGCACAGCAAAAATACAGGGAAGTTGTATCTTGCTCAAATTGTACAGATTACCAATCAAGAAAACTAGATATTAAGCTTCAGAGAAAAATTGGAAAAAGAGAAATATTACATGTTCTTAACTCCACGCTTTGCGCAACACAAAGAGCCATAGTAGCAATTTTAGAGAACTTTCAGCAAAAAGATGGTTCTGTAAAAATACCAAAGCCACTATGGAAATACACTGGCTTTAAAGTAATTAAGCCTAAAAAAACTAAAACTAAGAAAAAATAAGCTCTAAGAGAGCACAAAACCCTTTTAAATCACTAATTTTATTGCTATATGGAAAGGAATTCAAACGAAAATGAAAATCCTAGCAATTGGCGACTTACACGGAGATCTCAAACAAGCCAAAAAACTAGCAGAAAAAGCAGAAAAAGAAAACGTAGATCTTATTATTTTAAATGGCGATTTTACTTTATTTGAAAAACATACACCAGGTTTACTACAAACATTTAAAGATAAAGGACAAAAACTTTTATTATTGCCTGGAAATCATGAATCTCCGGCAACAGTTGACTTTTTAGCTAAAAAATACGGAGCTACAAATCTACATAACTATGCTTTAAGTATTAAAGATATAGGTATTTTTGGTTGCGGCTCAGCAAACATAGGAGTTTTTCAATTACCTGAAGATGAAATTCTAAATTCTTTAAGAAAAGGGCATAACCAAATCAAAGATTCAAAAAAGAAAATAATGATTACACATGTTCACCCTGATAAAACTTTAGCAAGTAAAATAGGTTTTATCGGAAGCAAAGGTGTAAAGCAAGCAATAGATGAATTAAAACCTGATGTCGCTCTTTTCGCACACATACACGAGGCAGAAGGTATAGAAGAAACAATTGGAAACACAAAAATTCATTGCGTTGGAAAAAAAGGAAAAATTATAGAAGTTTAAGTAATCCGCCACCACCTGATTTGTCTATAAAAGTTATAGAGCCCCACGCTAGTTTTTTGGTTTTTTCAGTTATTTCAACGTCTTTAGATTCATAAGAAAGAATATTTGGATCAAAATAATTTGAAAATCCATAGTCTTCTTTTGGTAAAGGTTTTTCTTCTTTTTTCCACTCACCTTTGTCCGTATAATTCTCAATATCTTTTTCTAATGCATCCATTAAATATTCTTGGTGTTCTGCAGCAGCTTGTATTTCACGTCTTTTAGCATGATGAACTTCTTGGAAGTCCTTTCTTTTTTCTTTAGGCACATATATGTCTTTACCTGCGTGTATAATAGATTTTGGAATTGAACTTGTCATTTTAGTCACCTAAGCTCTATTCTTAAAAATTATTTATAAATGTTTCTGCGATAAACTATAAAAAGACGTATCATAACTTATGAAAAATGCAGCAATTAATTATTTCAGAAAAGCCAGCTGCAGCAGCAAAAATAGCAGCTGCACTTGGCAAACCAATACAAAAGAAAACAGGCAAAGCAGTTTATTTTGAAGTTAAGAAAAATAATAAAAAAATAATAATTGCGCCAGCAGTAGGGCATTTATTTTCTTTAGCTGCTAAAAAAAAGAATCAATACCCAGTTTTTGATGTTGAATGGACGCCAACCTTTGAAATAAATAAACGCGCAGCTTTTGCAAAACCTTATTTTAAAAATATCCAAAAATTATCAAAAGGCGCAGATGATTTTGTAGTTGCAACTGATTATGATATTGAAGGCGAAGTAATTGGATTAAATATTCTCAAATATATTTGCAAGCAAAAAGATGCAAAACGAATGAAATTTTCCACACTTACACAATCTGATTTGAAAAAAGCTTATGCAGATATGCGAGATACAATTGATTGGGGACAAGCAGAAGCAGGTATAACAAGACATCATTTGGATTTTTATTGGGGTATTAATCTTTCTAAAGCTATTACAGACGCATTATATTTAGCAATTAAAAGATTTAAACCACTTAGCATAGGACGTGTTCAAGGTCCTGCCTTAGCAGTTTTAACTGAACGCGAACGCAAAATCACAAAATTTATTCCAAAACCATATTGGCAATTATTTATTTTGTTAAATTTGCATGGAAAACAATTCCAAGCAGTTCACGAAAAAGAAAAATTCTGGAAGCAAGATGAAGCAAAGAAAATTTACAATAAAATAAAAGGTAAACAAGCAAAAATCACAAACATTCAAAAAAGAAAACAAACAGTTCATGTTCCATTTCCATTTGATCTTACAAGTTTACAAATAGAAGCATATAGGTGTTTTAAAATCCCACCTAAAACAACACTTCAGATAGCGCAATCTCTTTACACGTCAGCATATATTTCATACCCACGAACATCTTCACAAAAACTTCCTCCGTCTATAGGCTATAAAAAAATACTAACAAATTTAGCTAAACAATCTAAGTATAAATTACTTGCATCAAAAATTATAGCTAAAAAAACCTTAAGACCAAAACAAGGTAAAAAAACAGACCCAGCACACCCAGCAATTTATCCAACAGGACAGATTCCAAAAGGACTAGAC
>WJKY01000095.1 GCA_014728835.1 Candidatus Woesearchaeota archaeon
AGCAGATCGGCGAACCCCGACGCCTTCATGGCGATATGCCGTCCATCGTCGGGCACCTCGGCGTCGTCCATGAGTTCCTTGCCCGCGATCAATTTTTCGACCGTCATGATCTTGTCGGCCACGCCGCTGCCCAGATCGTCGTAGAGAATCTTCTGGCCCGAGCCCAGCGCTGTGGTCGAGTCGCCCAGCTTGCCGCTGACGGCCGAGCCGAACATTGCGTCGATGATGAGTTGGTCGATTTTCACCCCCGCCGCCCGCCGCGCCGCTTGCGCGTAGGTGGACTGCGGGTCTTGGAGCATGCGCGCGAGATCCTGTTTGTCGACGTAGCGTCCCCAAACCCAATCGCTCAGGGTCGCCCAACGCCGGTCGTGTTCCATATCGACGTGTGGACTTGCTTGATGCCGACTGGTCAGTTGGACCATTTCGGTATTGCCGATGCGATCGAAGGCGATGCGTTCGCCCGGCCCGCGTTTTTCGATCACGGCGCCGCGCAAACGGCTGCCTTCCTGACCCGCCTTCAACATGACGTTGTCGGCGAACTGATAAACATGATGTGTACTGATGTCATCTGCCATGGGTAGGCTCCCAAAACACGAAGAAAACGTGTGTCGGAAGCGCTACCCGCACCGTGCGGACGCTTGCCTGGTCTTTACGGAAGACGTTGCCGGCGGTCTTTCCCGCCGTCACCGGACCCCGACGAACATCGAAGCTGTCCGGCTTTATCCCGGCGTGCTTATCCTCGGTCCACGCGCGCGACCACAGGCTCCCGCTTGCTCGGCTTATCGCCGCCCGCGACCTGTCGGTACAGATCATTCATCTGCTTCACTGCTTGGGCGTGTCCCGCGTGATTCGAGTCGGTGTATTGCTCCATGAAATCCTTGTCTCGCTGCAATTCCGCAATGCGCTGCCGCGCCTCTTGGGGCGACAGGGCCATCTCGTGCTTCGCCTTGCCCAACAGATCGTCCTCGGCGCGCTCACGAGCCAGCTTCACGGCGAAGCGAATCATGCGCGCGTCGTTGCCGAGGCCGGTCTCATTGAGAAACGCCTTGAGGTCATCGCCGCCGTATTCGGTGACAAGCTGCTGCGCCAGGGCGATGTTCTGGTCGTACGCCGCGCCGTATTCCTTTTTGAGGTTCTCGGTCGCTTCCGCGTTGCGCTGTTCGATCGCCGTCTTGGCCGTATCGATCTGTTGACCCATGCGCTGAATTTCGAAGTCGTAGAGGCGCGCGGCCTGTTTCTTGGACAAGCCAAGCTCGTGGGCGATCTGGCGGAAAGCCGTCACGTCATCGTCTCCGACGGTCAATCCTTCGGGCACCTGCGTCTCGGTGAAGTCGTAATCTTCAGCCTTCTCCGGTCGGCCGAGTTTGGCGTAGAACTTGTCCCACTCCTCCGGCTTGGCGTCTTTGCCGGGCAGCGTGACCTTGTCGCTGCCCACCATCTTCTGCGCGTTGATCAATTGATCGGCGAGCGCCGGCAGGTCTTTGGTGTTGGCGATGGTGGGATCAGCCTTTTGCTCATCGCTCAGAAGGGACTTCCAATCGAACGCATCGCCGCCCGATCTTCCAGTGGTTTGCGTTGCATCGTCCGGCGGGTCCGCTGAGGCGGTGTCCGGGTCCGGGTCATAAAGAAACTGTCGTCGTAACATGGCGGGCCTACTCCTGTCCTGTACCCATGGACGGCGCGCCGACCGCGTCGGCGATCGCGTCCAGTTGTCGCTGGATATACATATAGCGCGTTTCCAGCGTGGTGATGCGGATTTCATGATCGCCAGCGCGCTCGCTGACGCGCTGCAGCGTTTCTTTGTTGGCTTGGCCGGTGGTCTGCATAACGCCCAGGACGATGCCAGCGCCCAGGAACATGCCGATGAGCACGCCGACGGCGCTGATGGTCGTAATGACGTTCGGGGACTGTTTTGCTCGGTCGGCCATGCGGGGGCCCCTATTCCAATGACGGATTATGCAAACGCTTTCGTGTGCCGGTGGGCGCTGTGTAGCCGATTACGCCATACGACAGGGCGGCTTTGAACGCCGTCAATCTCTCTCGGGCCGATGGTGGGTGCGTTCATCAGGCGCGGACGCCACTCCTGGTCGTACTCGACACCGCTGTACGTACCGGCACCGACCAGCGGCGAATTGCGCGGCGGGCGACCGTGCTTATGTGGCTGGTCGTCTAGGATGACGGCCCCGGCGTCGTTGGTGAAGCTATACGTTTCCGCATCGACCAAAAAATGGTGATATGCACAGTGTTGGAGGACGTCGGCGGAGTTGTAAAGCCCCGCCTTGGCAGCCGTGGTATCGATCTTCTCTGCCGAAAACAGAACGTTGACGGCGAGTGCGTTTTGGGATGTGGTCTTATCGGCAAAGCGCGCACGCTGATCGAACGTCCACGGTTTGTGATCGCCCGCGTGATCCCAGGTGTTATTGCCGACGACATGAAACGCCGTATGGTAAAAACGCGGCTGATTGTCGCAGTCGTCCAGTGGGTCCGTCGAGTTGTAATACAGCGAACCAGACACCGCCGTAGACAGGTCACACATATCGATTATGATTTCACCATTAATCACCCAACTGGGACCCGGCGAGGCATTGCCCGATATCACGTTTAGGGTACTTTGCCCTGTATCCTTATGCACAAGGTACACGTCCGGATTCACGAAAACATGACCGGGGGTATAGAATGACGCAGACGAGCCAACGCGGTCGCGAACCCACAGGTCCACGATGAATACGCGGCAGTCGGTGATGTCTGTAACGGCAGAAGCTGATCCGCCCGCCGTACTGTTGCATCCCCACAGGTTATCCGGCGACCGCATTCGGTCCAGGATAATCAGCCCGACGGGGTACGTATCCTCGTCTGCGCTATGAAAGTTGCAGGGTTTGCCGAGTTGTTCATCGGAACTGCCCGTGGGCAGATGCCCTGCGATCGCCTCGCAGTCCACAAAAATGGTTTCCTGCGCTCCATGGGAGGCGTATGAGTTGAAGATTGTAACCGTGTCATTGCCGTCGACCGACGTACAGGCACCCGCCCGACAATTCGTCAGCAACCCCAGACCACCACTGCCCTCTGCAGCCTTGGGGTTGTGTCCCAGTGCATGCGTGGAGCAATAGAGAGAAGTCACGCCATCGATCCACGCCAGATTACCGCTGTCTGTTCCAACTCGCGCACCATACTGGTTGCTTCCACCGCCGCTCTTGTTCCAGTGGCATCCGAATCCCAGCAAATAAAAGTTCCCGCTCAAGCGCTGTTGATCGCCGTTCAACACAATGCCGCTGTAGTCGTTTGCGACGATGTAGTGCATGCCCAGCGTCAGGTCGTCGGGATCGACACCGCCCAAGTTGACATGCAGCACATTCGCGTCCCAGTACCACGAGTGCGTATTCGCCTCCACATCGGCCGTGCTGGATTCCTTGGTGAGAATGCGCTCGGGATCGTCGGCGATGTAAATCCAGTCCGGTTCCGTATTGAGTGTGGCGGTGTATCGGTTCGTGGCGCCGGCTTGGGTGAAGGTGTCGACGCTCTGGCCGCGTGTGATGATGACCCGCCCATCCGTTTCCGCGTCATCCGGGCTCCACGTGCAGATATGCACGTTCGACCACGATTGCGATAACTCCAGTGCGTGGTCCGCGCTCGTGTCCTGCCACATATCACCTGTGCGGAATGCGAGGATGACATCACCCGACGCGGCGACCTCCGCCGCCTTGGCGAGGGTTTGATACGGCGTCGTCTTACTGTTTTCGGCCGCCTCATCATCGCCATCGTCTGCGAAATAGTAAATCGTCGAGGGCAGGTCCGACACGACGTAACGCTGCCATTTGTCAACCAACCGATCTTTCCACTCGCGAAACGCGGAGGTGCGCGCGTCCGGCGGCGTACCGACCAAATCCAAGTATGAGTTACCCATCGTCTACCCCTAAATCACCGTCCACAGCGCGTTGGACAGTTTGTCCGCGTTGGCGTTTTTGAACACGATCTGCAGTTCCGGAGAACCCTGATAATCCATGCTGAACCACGCATAGGCGTCGCTGCCGGGGCTCACCACCTCCACGCCCGTTAAGGTGTTGTCCACGTCCACGACGATCGTGTCCGCCCAGCGGTACGAATCGGACGGATAGCCTGTCGCCAGCCCCGTTGTCGCGCCCATGGTGAGCGTCACCGACGCCAGGAGCCTGCGCCACAGGGTTCGCGTTTGGCCATCCACGTACACGCCGCGGATGCCGAAGACGTGCATTTCGATGGACTCATTTTCCGCCTCCGTTGAAAACGGCTCGAAAAAGATATGGTTGAATCGCCCCGGCGCGATCTTGCCGGTCAGGCCGTCAAGCGACAGCAGTCCGGCCTGGGCTGCGGAGACGGCATCGGTGGCGCTTTGGTCATCGCCCAAGTTACCGTACCCGCGTCCGGGGGTCATGATGTTCATGTTGTAGTCGGCATCCACGTTCATGGCGTTGCTCGCTTTCTGCTATCTGTTCAGCCGAAGGTGTGTCGGCTGTTCACCGGTCGCCGCGTCCATCAGTTCCAGAAACAGATGTTCGTTTTTGGTCAAGTCAATACTGTTGATGATGTGGATCACGACGCTGCGCTGCCCTTCGCGGATCAGTTGCGCGTTGGCGTCGGCGAGATTCGGATTCGCCCGCGTGACGTGGAAGTGGTGCATCAAGTGATAGAGCACCTTCTTGCCGTCCGGCGTGCCAAACACTTTGCGGTAGGCGCGGATCGTCTGTTCGGCCGCTTTGCGTTCGGCGGGGCTGAATGCGGATCGATCCAAGTCGATCTTCTTAGCCAAGGGCCAGCTCCTTCTGTGCGGAGGCCGCATCCTTTGCCGCGCGGGCCATCGTCTGCGCCTGGGCGGCGCCGGCCTGCGCCTCCATACTCCGCCGGCGTTGGGCGCGGATTGCGTCCCGATCCTTCGTCTTGCGCAGCAATTGCAGCGGCACGTTGAAAATCCCATGGGTGTACGCGGCGTATTCGTCGCCCGCCAGGTTGTCGGCCACTTCGGGCATCTGCTCGGCCACCGGCGCCATGGCCATCAACCACTGTTGGATGCTCAGCCACTCACTGGCTTTCTGGCTGATCGCCAGCGGTCCGAAGTAGTCGATCTGCAGTTGATCTTCGCTGTCGGCGTCGACGATCCACTTGGCGATGCGTCCGGTCGCCGCCAAATCCCGCAGCACCAGGCGGATCATGGGGCCCAGCAATTCCTGTTGCAGGCGTGTGACCACCGGCGCCAGCAGCGCCTGCTTATCCTGTCGGCGCTGCATGACCTCGGTCGCAGTCATGCGGTCGAGTAACGGAAGCTCGAAGAAGTCGAGAAAGAATCCCTCGTCGATGCGTTCTTCGCGGCGGCGGATGACCTCGTCGCCGAGGATCGGCTGGCTATTGGTGTGGATCGGCTCGATGCGCCCCTCGGCGCCGGCCTGGTAGTAATTGATCGCCCGCGGCTCGAACATCGGCGGGCTCATGTAGCCCTGATGCGGCATCTGCAGCGGGGGCGCCACAGCCAGTTGCGCCGCCTCGATCACCGTCTGCTCCATCATATTGACCATCAGCACTTCCGGCAGCACCGCCGCGCCGGGCCCGTCGCCGTACACTTCGCCGCTCACCTTGGACCAGCGGGCCACGATGTATCGGAACTGGTCGAACCCGCCCTCGCGCAACACGCGCTTGGGGTTCTGGAGCACGTAGACGCTGGCGTAGGGTTTGTCCTTGGCCAGCTTGCTTTTGCTCTTGCGCGGCTGACGCGGGTAGACGGCGTGCAGGATCGACAGTTTGTGGTCCGGCTTCTTGGCCAAATCGCCCGGCAGGTCCGCCATGGCCTGTTCGCCGAACTGGTCAATCGCCTCGCGCACCGTCATGTCGAAGCGGCGATACACCGCATCCGGCTTGCCGCCGCGCCCGGCCCGCACACAGCACTCGGCCAGCGTTCGCGTTTCGAACATCGTCGTCGGTCCGCCGGCGGCGTTCGGCCGTCCGAAGACCACGCCCGTCCCGAACCCGGCGCAATCCAGGAAGAACTCCATCAGGGCCAAAGCGGCGCCGCTGGAAGGGGCGGCGAAGACGTTCATGGCTTGGTTCTGCGCCCATTGCAGATCCTCCCGCGCTTGACGCTGCTCGTTCTCACGATCATCGATGTGCCGCAGACCGAACCACTTGATCGCCGGGTTGGTCATCAATCCCATGATGGCCGACGCCAGGCGGATCAGGCCGCGTCGCCCTGTCGAATTGTAGATTTTCGTGTAGCGGTCCTCGGCGGCGCTGTCACCTTCGAAGATGCGCCGCGGGAAGATGTACTCCGCGATGTCCCGCCAGTCCGACTCGACCGACGCACGGTCGGCCTTGAGCGTCTCGTACTCGCGGACAAGCTGCTGCGCGAGCTTCGCATTGTCAGAGTCGTTGTCAGGCATAACGCATTACTGCCCAAGCAGGGTCTTGCGTCCGATGTTGCTTGACCCCAAACTCGTCCCGCTGCTGAGGATGGTGCTACTCCGGCCGCTCGCGGCGGCACGGCGCAATCGCTCGCGCTGGGCCGCGGCCTGGATTTCCTCTTTGTCCCGCTCCGGCGGCGCCGTCACGTCGGGTGCGCTGGGGCCTCCCATGGTGTTAACTCGCTCTCTTGTAGGCGCGGTGCGGATCGTACGCCCGCACGTGGCTGGGCCGCGCCATGGTGGCGGATGTCTGTGTCAAAGCGAAGCGGCGCATCATCCACGCGTACCGCGTCGCATCCATTAGGTGATCGTTGCTCCCCACCACCTTCCCATCCTTGCGGTGATAGCCGCGAAACTCTTCGAACCACTCCCGAAGCGTCCGCACGACCTTGAAACGCCCCGTCCGCATGTATTCCAGAATTTCATCCAGCGCCGGCTCCACCGGCTGCCGACCGCCCACGTCGCTCTTGTACCGGGCCGACATCCCCAGCATGTTCAAACCGTGGCCCAGATACCTGTCCTTGAGGCACGCCCCGCCGCTACGCTCCTTGTTCAACCCGTCATGCGGCCAAGCCACCGGAATCCAGTCCCCACCCCGCTTGATCGTCTCAGCGTGATACACCGGGCTCTCGCCCTCCTTGCGGTGGGCGTTGGTCACGTACCACACGTCCGCGTCCGCGTCCTGAGCCAGCCACGCCGCCGCAGTGGGATCGTTGTAGCCAAAATCCAACCCCACAATCCGCCTGAAATGGCCCGGAACCTCAAACGGGTCCACACTGATCGCCGCCTCGTCCACCGCAAACACCGCGCCCTCGCCCAACATGGGCACGCCTTCGGTTCGCGCCTTCAACATGTACTCCGGGAAACTCGCCCGCAGCTTCGCCTTGTACTCCTCGCTCAAGTGCGGCGCGTCATTCCACCCCACGATCAGCGTGAATACATCCTCCCCGCCCTTCTGATACTTCCGCACCACCTTCGTCGCACCCTTCAGCGGCGTGAATGAACACAACACCATCCCCCGCAACACCCCCACACGCGTCAAACCCTCGTAGTAAATGTCCTCCGGTGGCTCCTCGTCGAACACAACAATATCCCGGTCCGTCGACTGCCACTTCGTCCGGCCCATCTCATACGTCCGAAACCCCAATCGACTCCATCCACCGCTCTTGTGCCGAACCCGAACCGTGTCCACCACGTCAGACACACCGCACTGACGCAACTTCAACGAATCAAAGTCAATCGCCGACTTCGGAATCCAACCCGTCCCCCACTGCCCCGGCCTACCCAAAAGCTTCTCCTGCATCCCGTCCTTCTGATCGCCATTCGTGCATGTCCCCACCCACGCATCCACCGGTCGCGTCCACACCCGACCGCCCCACCACGGCGGATAATCACCCACCAAGTGAATCGCCACCTCCGCCGACGCCGTCTCGCTCTTGCCCACCTTGTTCGCCGCCATCAACGCCCGCTCAAGAATTCGCTTGCCCGCCGCATGAAAACGAACCGCCCAGTCATACGGACCCCCCGAACAATTCCCCTCCCCATACGTCCGCCAATAACGCGCATGCAATCGATCCTCAGACACCGCACGCGCATAACGAGCCAACGTCCGCCTCACATCCGCATCGCTGTATGACGCTTCCGAAACCGCAGGCATCATCACCCCAAAACGCGGCACGCGCACACCTCATAACACACCAAACAACTAATTGCAACTGAGTCGCAACCACAATCAAGCCCACGCACGAGACCGCAGAAGTGGGGGGTGCTATTAACCTGTCGAAGGCCCCCCCGCGTTTGGGGGTCCCCGGGGGGGGGGCTATCGCAATGCGGCAACGGACTTTTTGTTTTGAGGCCACAGCCGCGACAAATGACACACAATCTGACACAATCTGACGTAAACCCCTGTATTTACAAGGGTTCGCCTATGATCCGCAATCAGATGCCGTGTGTTTAACGCTTTGCCGATTCCCAACAATCTCTACTTTTTTTCGATTTTCCCCCCTAAACCCACTTGACAGCCCAATCCACAGCGGTGTACCACTGTTTTTTCTTTGGTCTTGCCCAGATCTACTGTTAATAGGTATGCATGGGGTAGCGGGGACAAGGTGCAGTGGGACCCCAAAGGTACTACGGACGTTGCGCCCCGCCGGGCTGATCGTCGCCGTTGTCCTCTTCTGGTGCCGGGAGAAGCCCGGCGAGGGTTGATCTGATCGACTCATCGCCCGCCAGGTCGGCGAGGATATCCGGTCGAGCCTGGAGCATGATGGTGAGTTCGTTTCTGGTGGTTGTTAGATCTATGTGCTCGTGGCGTGAGTTGATCCTGGTGATGTAATGTCCGGCGACACGGCCGCGGAGCTCCTCGCAGCGTGCAGCTGCTTTATAGTCTGGCCGGTCTGGGTCGCTCAGCGCTTTCTCCCGGATGCGGCGCAGCGCCAGCATATGCTCCCCGGCGGATAGCTGCTCTTGCTCCTGCAGCATCTGTGTGTAGTAGCCGATCCGCTCGCGGATCTTCCCCGGCCACATGGACACAGAGCCGGCCTGCTGCTCCCGGTACGCCGTCATCTGGCGGTCCGGGTAGGCTTGCACATAGCACGCGCGCGCGTCACCAGCCCACTCCGAGAACACGTACAGCCACGCCAGGCGATCATCTTCTTTACTGATCTTCGCCATCTTGTAGGATAGGTTGATCGGCGGATTCTTGTCCTGTGGCCCCTTGCCCGGCGGCTTGCGGACCTTCCTCGTTAGAGGTTTACGCTTGCGTTTTGCTTTGGGGTTTGGTTTGTCTGTATCCATAGCCGGCCATGATACCACGACCCGGCGGTCATTGAGACTCATTCTCTTTTGCGCCTTTTTTCGGAAAAAATCCGTAAAGCCCTTGACAGCGATAGCCGATGGGGTATCATGTATACCAGACGCGGGCAATGCCGCCCGCGAAACTGAAAGGACACATCATGACAACGCAAATCAACGAACTCCGCGAGCTGGCTGCTGCGGCCGCCAGCAGGTGGACCGGATGCGACTGGACCACTGATGAGGGCCGGACTGGCCTCGATCTCGACGATGCCAATGGAGCCGCCCTGCGCCGGGCCGCCGAGGCGCTCGACGAGGGATGGGATGACGATCTAATGCCTGTCGCGCCCTCTCGGGGGCCCGATGAGCTGGGGTGCGATCTGGCGGACTGGCGCGAGGCGTATATTGACGACCTGCGCGACGCCGCTGATTGGCTTGAGCGCGTGGCTGAGGATGCGGCCGGCGCTGCGGCAGCCGCAGACGAGATCATGGCGCAGATCGAGCGCGGCGAGCTGCGCGAGCTCGCCTATCACGGCTCGCCCTGCTCAATCGAGGCCGAGTACGGCGCCTGTCCAGCGTGGCGGGCGTGGCAAAACGCCGCAGAGGAATATCTGGCCGCGCTGGGGGAGGACGACGACGCATGACACATCCCGCGCGCAACAATCCGCATCACCAGCGCATCCGGCAAATGCGCCTGACCACGCCCGCATTGATCGAGCGTGCGACGAAGGCTTGCCATTTTGCCATGCGGAATACGGCCACAGGCGCGTGGCTGGCCGTGGCGCTGGAAAGATTACAGAAAACCTCTAACTGAAAGGAACAAATCATGTTGACGATCTACCAAATCGACGAAGGCAAGGAATCTTTGATTTCCAGTGACGACGAGACTGGGCGGTTTGTCGTGGCCGAAGTGTGGGGCGTCGATATGGACGTGCCACAAGACGCGGGGTTGGCCGTCGATCCCAACACGCTCACCGACGAGCAGAAAAACCACTTCCGCCGTCACGGGTGGTGCATCGCCGACTAACTGCGAACCTTTCAGTTGCCTGCCCCGTCGCCTCTGGGCGGGGCCGGCTTTTCACCATGACACACGAGCCGTGCATAAGAGACACGATCCGCGAGGCCCTCGACCGATGCAAGGCCGAGGGCATATCGCAGAAAGAGATTGGGCGTCGGTCCGGCATCCCGCAGCCGAACATCAGCGCGTACATCCACGGCAGGATAGACATGGGATCACGCCGCATCGACCGGCTGCTGGCCGCCCTGGGGTTGGACGTGCAAACAACGAGAACGAGGAGGACACGACGTGGAGATCACCGTCGCTAAGAACGGCCGCTATTGGCAGGCCCGTTGGATCGACGACGACGGCAAGCGACGTGGAAAGGCCCTTGGCCGCATCGACAAGGTGAGCCACGCCCAAGCCCGCCGCATCGCCCGTAAAATCGAAGCGGCAAGGGCCAACCAGCCGACAAGCAAGGTGCTCACGGTCCGCCTCGACGGTTGCGCATGCCCCAAGCTCGCCGACCACTGCACCGACTACCGCCGCCACAAGACGGCCCTCACCGACGCTTCCCAAAAATCACTGGCGAAGACCGGACAGTATCTTGTTGAGTTTTTCGGCAACAACGTGGAATTGCACCACATTACGAGCAAGGGGGCTCGGGACTGGCGGACGTGGATGACGACCCAGCCGGGCCGCAAACCGGGGACGACGATGACCGACGCCAGCGTCTGCGTGCACGTGCGCAACGCGAAAGCCTACATGCGGCAGGCTGTCGAGGATGGGCTGGTGCCGGCGAACCCATTCGCCAGGCTGGACGGCCGACCGGCGGCGCCGGCCAAGACGTGGCGTCACGTGAGCGAGGCGGAGATCCTCAGCGTCATGGACAACTGCACCGATGGCCAGGTGCGGCTGATGCTCGCCTTGTGTCGGCTCGCAGGGCTGAGGAAGGGCGAGACCATGGCTCTGACGTGGGACGCCGTGGACTGGCAGCAGCGGCGCCTGCGTGTCCGCTGCCGGAAGACCGAGCGGTACAAGGATCACGCCGAGCGGCTGCTACCCATCAGCCCCACGCTCTACCCGTTATTGCTCGAGCGCTTCGAAGCCGCGGCCGAGGGCGAGGCGGGACCATGCTCGACGGTGACGGCCAGGCGAGCGGACACGTTGGCCAGACGAGCGATCAAGGCGGCCGGCTTGCGGGTGTGGGCGAAGCCGTTTCACACGCTCCGGAAATCGTGCGCCACCGACTGGGCGAAGCAGTATCCACAGCATGCGGTGAGCGAATGGCTGGGCCACTCAATGCAGGTGGCGCAGGACCACTACCTCAAGGTGACCGAGCAGCTTTACGACCAGGCGACCGGCAAATTGACACGAAATCTGACACAAAACGCCCATGAGGCTACTCAAGAAACGACGTAAGTCCTTATCTGACAAGCACTGCGCCCGTAGCTCAATTGGATAGAGCATCTGACTTCGGAGCCGATCCGGGCCGTCTATAACGTGCTGTGGTTTCTGATGTTACGCCAGCGTCCGCAAAGGGTTATGCTGCATTGTCAGGCGCACGTCCGGCGCTGGTTTAGGTGCGGTTTCGGCGGTGGTTTGACACACAATTGACACAAAAGGCCAAGCGTCACTCCGGGCAGCGATATACTTCAATTGTGGCGAACAGCATCGGTCCATACGATCCCTGCCCACCGTACTCTTCCTGAATCAGAACGACGTCTCCATTGTGCTTGGCGCCGAAGTTCTTGGCGTAGTTGCGGGAACATTCCTGTTGTGGGTACAGAGGCCCTACCTTGCACCATCCGCTCGCGACGTGCGCCAATCCCTCGACGTCGTGTGCGTTCGTGGTCACACGCACTTTTACAGCCTCTCCAATGGGCTGTTTGAACATGGGTGACGCGCACGCTGCGATGCTTATGGTCACCGCCAGCAGTAGGGCCTTCGGACCGGTTCGCTTCACCAGACTCACAATCCAAGTGGCGATCCCGAAGATCATGACACCGATCGGACCTGCAACAACGGCGCTGATGGCAAGGCAATGATTCCATGCGGTTGAGGGTTTAGTCTTGGACTCTTCGGCATTCATGTCGTACCCTTCATGCGGCAGGCCCGCCTTGTCCATCCTCCCGTGAGCTGCGGGTTGGACGGGCGGGTCTGTCGCTGTTCGCCACCGGTCCTATCCGCCCTATCACTACCCGGCAATCCCCAGCGGAATGAACCCCGTGAGCTATTGAGCTGCATTCCGCCGCTGGGGATCTGCTTTTTTTGCGGGTGAGCCCCGGGCATGTTCGATCTGCTCGTTCAGCCGTCCGACCATCCACTCATACGCCGACAGTTCTGCCTCTGGCGGAGCGTCATTTTGCAGCACAATCAACTTCATGATCGGCGGCTGTCGCAAAAACCATTTCGCGATCATCGACATCCCCCCGTTTTTTGACAGCCTGTTCTGCTTGAAAAGATTGTTAAGCTCCGCCTTCTCGTCGCGGCTCAGGCCGAGCGACACGCCCGTGAATGCTGGAACATTTTCATCGTCCATAAAAAAAAGATACCACGGCGGCGATGCAAAAGCAAGTTTTCCACAACGTAAGTTCCTGTTTTAGCGTAGATTACGGCCTATCACGTTTATCCACGTTACCTAACTTGACATCACGTCGCTACAGAGTATCCTCCTGGCCATGGTGTGTTGGTTTCACCAAGTCGCATTGAGGATTTGCCCCGGTTTGCCCCGCGCCAGTTCTTGGCCAGCACACCATGCTCTCAACCTGGCGCGGGGCCTTTACTTCGGCGGGGTAGAGAAGTGGCAATCTCGCTGGGCCCATAACCCGGAAGTCGCAGGTTCGAATCCTGCCCCCGCTATTCAACCATCAACCCATTGAACAGGAGCAACGAGATGGATGAGAGATATGTGATCGTACGAACGTACTCCGCTGGCGTATTCGCGGGTCTGTTGGACAGTCGCGATGGCAAGGAAGTCGTTCTAACGCAGGCACGCCGCCTGTGGTATTGGGACGGCGCGGCTTCCCTGTCTGAGATCGCTGTACGCGGAGTGTCTAAGCCCCAAAACTGCAAGTTTCCTGTTGCCGTCGATCGCGTCGAACTAACGGAAGTGATCGAAGTCATCGACGCGACGGACGCCGCACGCCAGTCAATTGCGGAGGTGCCAGAGTGGACATGCCATCACTGAAACAGAACGGCGACGGCTCCGGCTCCGGCTACGGCTACGGCTCCGGCTACGGCTCCGGCTCCGGCGACGGCTACGGCTACGGCGACGGCGACGGCGACGGCTCCGGCTTTGGCGACGGCTCCGGCGACGGCTACGGCTACGGC
>WJKY01000021.1 GCA_014728835.1 Candidatus Woesearchaeota archaeon
CACTTAATCTTTGTTGCATTATCTGTAACTCTGCAATTTTTTCCTGCATTTCTTTTGGTATCTTTTTTTCTGCCATTTTACGAATCCTCAATATTTTTTATTGTTTTATCCACAATTGATATCAAACTAGTCAAAGACGTCATTACTGCTCTAAATGCAGTAGCATCTTTTGCTGTGATTTGAATTGTGAGTTTGTCTTTGTCCAATTTTAATTTATAACCTGCGCGGCCTGTTTTTAGTTCAGATTCAGGTGCAAGCGCATCAAAATATGCTTTAAGCACTTTTGATTTACCTTTGATTTCAACTTTAGATGAAAAAGACATTATCGCGCCTTTACTTTTTTAATAGTCTCAGGTCGACTTTTAACAACTAATCTTGAACCACAATATGGACAAATGATTCTCTTTTTGATTTCTTTGTCTGACAATTCTTTCTGACATTTAAAGCACTTATACACTTTTGGCCTCCTTAATTTCAGCTAATTTTTTAACTCCAGGTTCATATGCTCTGCCCGCGAACTTTGCTTTGCAGGCTTTACAAAACCAAATTCCTGAAGCTAATCTTTTGACAGTAAACTTAGAACAAAAAGGACATTTATGTTTGCCTTTTTGAATTTTTTCTATATCCCTAACTTTTTTCTTTATCTTTAATCCGTAGCGAGCTCCAAATCTACCTGATGAGCCCACTTTTTTAGTTCTAGCCATGTTTTTTTCACTCCAAGAGCCTTTTAAAGTTTTATGGGTACGCCGGGGGCCGGATTTGAACCGACATTTCGAGTCCAAAAGGACCGACTTCTTGAAGCCAGCCTTCAAGATATCCCGAAGGAAACGGGGTTTCTAAGGTTGCGCAAGCCATATAACCAGCATGGTGCACTCAGCAGAGCTGAAATGCTCTCATAGCCGGCTGACTTTGCAGCCGCTCAAGCCCCGCGCAATACCAGATTATGCGACCCCGGCATAAGTTAAATCACTCTAAGTCTATTTATAAAGCTTATCAAGTCAAAACTATTAAATAATCAAATAATCTCTTTTTCAGTATGGAGGTAAAAATAAGGCCCTTTGAGCTTGATGACATGGAAGAATTATTAGATATAGAAGTTTCTAATTTTCCAAAGGACGCTTATAATAAAGCACATTTTTTAATGTGGTACACTACACTTCCAGAAACTTTTCTAGTTGCAGAGCTAAAAAAAGTTGTTGGTTATATTTTGATATCAAAAGAAAATGAACACGCACAATTAATATCAGTAGCTGTTTTACCTGGTTATAAAAGACAAGGCATCGGAAGCAAACTTCTCCACGCAGGCATTGAAGCTGTTAAAAAACAAACCGCAAAAAAAGTTGAAGCTGAAAGCAGAGTAAGCAATAAAATTGCTCACAAATTCTTTGCAAAACATAAATTTAAAAAAATTAAAACAGTCAAACATTATTATGAAGATGGCGAAGATGCCATTAAATTTGAAAAGGAAATATGAAAAAATTTGAATTCCTGGAACACACAGCAGATGTTTTTATAGTTGGCAAAGGTAAAACTTTGAAAGAAGCATTTCAAAACTGCGCATTTGGTTTAAACCAGTATATGGTAGACCTTAAAAATGTAGAACCAAAGATACAAAAAAACATCAGCGCAAAAGGTGAAGACGTAAAATCTTTGCTTGTTGAATTTTTAACACAGTTTTTAATCTTACAAGACTCAGAAGGCTTAATTTTTTCAGATATAAACGTAACGAGATTAGATGAAAAGAAATTTGAAATAGACGCAATTGCGAAGGGAGAAAAATATAATCCAAAAAAGCATGAAGCAGGAGCGCATATTAAAGCAATAACTTACCATGAAATGGAAATCAAAAAATCAAAAAACATTTATTCGATAAAATTTCTTGTAGACATATAATGGCCAAACCAAAAGCTGATATCAAATTAAAAAAAATTTCAGACATAGAGTGGGAAATCCCAAAAGGAACAATTCCAAATATGAATGTTCCTGCTCGTGTTTTCTCATCAGATCTTTTGCTTCCAAAAATGAAGCAAGATAGGACACTAACGCAAATAGCAAATGTAGCAACCTTGCCTGGAATATACAAACACGCAATTTGTTTGCCAGACGGACATGAAGGTTATGGTTTTCCAATTGGTGGAGTTGCTGCTTTGGATTTTGAAAAAGGTGGAATATCTCCTGGTGGCATAGGCTATGATATTAATTGCTTAACTGGAGATTCAAAAATTCTAACTGAATTTGGAAGTTATCTAAAAATAAAAGATTTTGAGAACTTATTTACTATAACAAAAAATAAAAATACTCTACAAAAAAGCAATCTTTTGAAAATTAAAAGTTTAAGTAAAACTAAAATTACAAATAAAAAAATATTAGCGTATATGTCAAGAGAATCTAATGATGTTTATGAGATTACTACAACGTGCGGTTTTAAAATTAAAGCTACTAGCGACCATCCGTTTTTAACACCATTTGGCATGATTGACTTAAAAGATTTAAAACCGAAAGATAAAGTTGCGATAAATACTTTCAAAGGTATAAAGCAAGATGATAAAGAAAAATACACTTTATTATCAGAAACAGATTTTAAAAAGACAGAAGCTGATGAGTTAACAAAACGTAATTTATTGCCACTTAAAAATCCTTCAAATAAATTATATATACTTTCAAAATTATTTGGTTATTGTCTTGGCGACGGAACTCTTTATTTTAGCAATAAAAAAGGTTTTGTAAATTTTTACGGTTCAAAAGAAGATTTAGAAAATATTAAATTAGATATACAGAGGCTTGGTTTTTCAGCAAGAATTTATTCCAGAACAAGAAATCACAAGATAAAAGACCAATATGGAATTAAAAAATTTATAACAAAAACATATGAACTTCATTGTTCAGCTAAATCATTAGCAAAATTATTTGTAAAATTAGGTATGCCAGTAGGAACAAAAACAAATCAAATAATTAATATTCCTGACTGGATTATGAATGGAGATAAAACAATAAAACGGCTTTTCTTAGCAGGACTTTTTGGAGCTGAATTAAGTTCCCCAAAAACACACTCAAAAACTGGTTTTTATGCACCTGTTTTATCTTTAAATAAAAATTCAAAATATGAAGAAAATTGTAGGAAGTTTATGATACAAATAATGAATTTATTAGAAGATTTTAATATTAAAACAACTAAAATTTCTTCAAGAAAAGAACACAAAAATAGATTTGGGGAAACAGTAAGAGTAAGATTATTGATTTCTGCAAATGAAAACAATTTACTAAAATTATGGCGGAATATAGGGTTTGAATATAATAATAAAAGACAAGAATTAGCAAATATAGCTTCATACTACATATTACTCAAAAAAAATGAAAATAAGTTTAGGCAAAATTTAGCAAAAAGAATTAAAGAATATAAGAAAAAAGGACTTAAAATTAGTGAAGTAAAACATATTTTTAAGAATAAAATTAACGAGCGTTTCATTGAAAGACATTTTTATGAGGATGCAAAACAAAGAATATCTCTTAATTTTATTTC
>WJKY01000022.1 GCA_014728835.1 Candidatus Woesearchaeota archaeon
CCCCATCCCCAACCTTTGCCATATTTCCAAGGTGGGTCTGCGAGGATTGTTTTGTATTTCTTTTGATGTTCCATTTTAGTTTCTCAATGTTTTGGAGCAAAATCCAAAATTTCGTTTAATTAGGGATTTAGAGAAGTTTGAGCTTTGCTCAAATTTGGATGGAGCAACTTGTTGCGTAATCTCTAAATCCATATTAGGAGACAAAATCTTTGATTTTGCTTGAGTTTTTAAAATGGCGATTGTCATAATTTACCCTCTTTCTTTAATTTTTTATAGCACTCTTTACATAATGTATGTATTTTTTGACCATCTCCTACTTGGTAGTATAAAAAATTATCTTTCTTTTTTCTGTAAATTATGCTTTTATTGGGTTCAACAAAAAAACACCTACAACAAGACTTACTATGATTACCTCTACTTCTATTGCACCATTCTATTTTTGTTAAACATTGATTACGAGCCATTTTAAAAATTTCTCCTAATATGTTGGAATAATAAGTTTATTTATGATTACACACTTATATATTTTTCTTTTGTTTCATCCATATTGTTTTTTTTTTATAAAAAAAATAAAAAAAATAATAATAAAGGTAGTTATTCGGTATACAGAATAACTATCTTTTAGATCTGTAAAGTTCAAAATCTTTATATTCTGTCTTACCATCTTCAGTAGTGTTCATCCCTAAAAACTCTATTTTTATTCTTTCACCAATAGTAATAGTTTTCATCTTACGATCTAGTACTGTACTACCAAAAAAATCAATGATTTCTTTACCATTATCTATTGAATAAACATTTTGTTTGAACTTACCAACATCATGTTTTACATCAATCAAACTACCTATTATAAAATCTCCTTTTTCTTTAGGAATCCATGATTCAGAAGTTACTTTTTCAAATTCTTCTTCTGATGGTTTTTTTATACTTTTTTGTTCTTCCATTTTTGAAATTTTTTTGTTCCTCCTTACAATTATTAGTGATTTATTAACGAATTTTAGTTGTGTTAATATATATATTGTAGTATGTGCTTTTTGCCCTTTACCTGCCTAGTCCTTTAGTCAAAAAAGCCTTATTTATGTACTGTAATATATACATCCTATTTTTACCTGCCTAGTTTTAGGATTTTTTGAAGCTTGTAATCCTCAAATTTGGGTATTTGACAGGTTAGACAGGAAGTACAAGTAACTACCATATAGGAGCCTATAGGGGTACTGTATGGGACTAACCTGTCTATCCTGCCTAACCTGCCTAATAAGATTCTTTTTTTTATACTTTTTTGTTCTTCCATTTTTGAAATTTTTTTGTTTATTAATGATTATTCTACCCATTTTATTTGGTCCCAAACTCTTATTTGACCTCCTTTTCCATCATATAACCAATCAGCATATTTTTTTGTTTGTTCATAACCTAATTCTTTCATTTTTCTTCCTAATGTATTATCTGCATAAGTTCTGAAACGATTTTCTACACACCATTCATGGAATTTTTTTGAGAAATCTCTTTTTGTTATGTAAGATTCTATACTGTCAGTAGTAAATTCTTTCAAGAATTTCCCTAAAGGATCGGATTTTTCTTCAAATTTTTTCATTCTTTCATTTATACTTCCTTCATTATGAAATTCTCTGTTTTCTAATAAATTGTTTAGTTCTATTATTGATCTATAAGCTAAATTCTCAAATTCTTCATTTGGTATTTTGTTTAAAATATCTTTTTTTTCGTTGAAAGAGTTTGGAAAGTCTATTATCATCCATCTACGATAAAATCCTATTGTTTTGTCTGTTGTTGTTGGTAAATTGTTTGTTGAAATAAGTATTTTTGCGTAGTTATAATCATCAAATGCGTCTTTATTTTTGTATTCGAATCCTATAGTATCACCTCCTGTTAACCTTTTTAGTATGCTAGTTTTTGATAGTTCGTTAAAGTTTGTTTCTCCAAGCATACAAACTAGTTTTTTATGTAATTTTGTTATTTCAAATCGTGATTTTAGTAGTATGTCTAGTTCTGTTGAACAAATATTGTTTTCTCCAACGAATTTTCTTAATAATTCTAAGAATTTGCTTTTTCCGTTAAGTCCTGATCCTATAAAACAGAATATTCTGTGTATTGGATAGTCTGGTATCATACAATAAGCTATTATTTGGTATAATGTTTTTTTGTATTCTTTACCTACCCATTCTTCAAATATTTTGTCTATTATTGGTGTTTCAAAACTTTTTCCGATATTCCATGGTATTGGATTTGTACAAAAATAATGTTCGTTAGCTTTTATTCTTGTTCCGTTTTTAATATTTATTATTTCGTTTTTGAATTGTAACCATTCTTTTTTGAATGGTAATGGTATTCTTTTTCTTCCTTCTTGTTTTAGTGCTTCCATAATTTCTGCTTTTGATTTGCTGTTTATTGTGTCTTTGCCTGCTTTTGATATTTCTAGTAGTATTTGTGTTTCATCAACTCTTTCATAAAAATGTTTTTCTTCATTCCATTTCCAGAAAAGTTTTGATTTATCATAAAATATTGGTTGTTCTTCAAGGAATACTGCTACTTGTGTTCTTACACTTGTCATTATGGAATATGGGTTTATTATTCCTCTGTCTTTTAGGTGTTGTATTCTTACATCATTCATTTCTTCTTTTGTTTTGAGAATGCCGTCTTCTATTAGTTGTTTCCTTAATTTTTCAGTATTCATTATTGTTTCCTTTAAATTTAATTTTTAGAATACGACTTATGGGAATGAATATTTGTTGTTCGTTATTATTAAATTTAAAAGTAATACCACTATTTTCTTGTTTTAGAATTATAACCCATTGGTTTTTTATTTTATTATCGTCGTCTAAGTAAGAAATAAAGTCTTCTTCACCAGTTTTTGTTTTTTCTACCATCTTCAAAACTACATAATAAATAAATTTTTTGAAGTTTATAAATGTTTATGTAAGAAGGATATACTATAATATATATAATAGAGTTTATAAATGTTTATAAATAACATTTATCTGATTATCTTGTAAGTATAAGGGCTTTTTAGACACCCCGGTCTCTCCCCTTATACTTACAAAAAAAAAACAAAATAATAATAATAAAATGTCATCAGAAGAATTACTTTGTGAAGATTGTGGAGAAAAAATCTCTGAATGTGTTTGTGATATTGAAAAAAATATTATTTCATCAATTAATGATGAGGAGTACTGGAAATGAAAAAATTAGTTAAGAAATACGGTGATGCTACTATTATAAACTTCACTAAAGAAGACAAACAAATTTATGGTTTTGATGAAGGTGATATTCTAGAATTAATACAAGTTAAAATTCATAAAAAGAAAAACATTAATGGAGGTATAAAAAAATGACTACTAAAACACAAGAATTTCTTGATTCACAAAATGCTCAATGGTTTATTGAACAAAGTGAAGAAGTTATTAATTCATTAGAAGCTGAGAGGATCAGAGAAATTAATGAAGGAAGAAGATAAAAAAAAAATAAATAACCTAAAGTTAATAAATTAAAAAGATTAAGGGAAATAAAATAAGAAAAAATGCCTAAGAAAAAAACTGTTGAAACAATATTCCAAGAATGGATAAAAGACGGAGTAAATAAACCAAAAAACAAAAAATATATTAAGGATGGTAAAAAATGAATAAGGAAGTTTTTATTTTATGTCAAAAATGTGGTAAGCTAATTAAATTATATGTTGATGATTTAAAAGAATGGATTAGGGTGGTGGAAAATGAATAAAGAAAAAAGTTTAAGCGAAGAATTAGAAAAAGAACAGGAAAGAATAGAGAAAGAGATGAAAGATTGTGAATGTGGTCAGGGTGTTAGTGTCGAACTTGGAAAATGTAATATACATGATGCTTTATTTGCTAAACATGAAGGTATAAGG
>WJKY01000023.1 GCA_014728835.1 Candidatus Woesearchaeota archaeon
AGATAGAACAGTGGTCTGGATTTGTGAAAGATGCGGTAACGTAGCAATTTATGATAATTATAAAAACAGAGCTTATTGTTTGTGCGGCGAAAAAAGTAAGATATCTCCAATAGAAATGTCTTATGCATTTAAATTATTTTTAGATGAACTAAAAAGCATGCACATGCGCCCTAAGTTAATATTAGAGGATAAATACTAATGGAAGCTATAACTAAAAAAATTGACAAAATAAATTTTGGATTAATATCTCCGAATAAAATTAAAAAAATTGCAACTGTAAATATAGTTAGTCCAGAACTTTATGATGCAGATGGTTATCCAGTAGAAAGAGGTTTAATGGATTTGGGTATGGGCGTAATTGATCCTGGTCTCAGATGTAAAACTTGCGGAGCAAGATTGAGAACTTGTCCAGGACATTTTGGTTATATTCAGCTTGCAAGGCCAATTGTTCATATATTATATATAAAGAAAGTTTATGATTTGCTTAGAAGTTTTTGCGGCGCTTGCGGACGGATTTTATTAATGCAAGACAAAATAGAAAAATGGACTGAGAAAATAAGAAAACTAAGAAGAGAAGGAAATTTTGATGAGATTAGAAATCTAACAAAATCATTAATTTCAAATATTAGAAAAAAGAGAAAATGCCCTCACTGCAACGCCAAAGCTTTGAAAATAAGATTAGACAAACCAACAACTTTCCGTGCAGGCGGTAAAAGACTTTGGCCTACTGAGGTCAGAGAACGCCTTGAGAAAATACCAGATACTGATTTAGAAATTTTAGGATATGATACTGCTTCCATAAGACCTGAATGGATGGTTTTAACGCTTTTACTTGTTCCGCCAATCACAATGAGACCATCAATTACTTTGGTAACTGGTGAGAGATCAGAAGATGATTTGACACATAAACTTTCAGATGTTGTTCGTGTAAACCAAAGATTAGTTGAAAATATTAATGCAGGCGCACCTGAAATTATTATAGAAGACTTATGGGATTTATTGCAATATCATGTTACAACTTTAATGAATAATAGTATTTCACAAGTTCCTCCGGCACGGCACAAAACAAACCGGCCTCTGAAAACACTTGCGCAGAGATTAAAAGGAAAAGAGGGGCGGTTTAGGTACAATTTAGCTGGTAAAAGAGTAAATTTCTGCGCGCGTTCTGTAATTTCTCCAGACCCATTAATTAGCATAGATGAAGTTGGTGTTCCATATAGAATTGCTAGGGAATTAACTATTCCTGAAAAAGTTACTGAATGGAATGTAAAGTGGTTAAAAGAATGTATAAAAAACGGAGATATTTGGCCGGGTGCAACATATGTAATTACTGAAGACAATAAAAGAAAAAAGATTACAGAAGAAACAAAAGAACAAATTTTAGATGAGCTAGCTCCGGGCTGGATTGTTGAAAGACATTTATTAAATGATGATATTATTTTATTTAATCGGCAGCCATCTTTGCATAGGTTATCTTTGATGGGACACAGAGTTAGATTATTGCCATCAAAAACATTTAGAATTAATCCAGCTGTTGTAACTCCATATAATGCTGATTTTGACGGCGATGAAATGAATCTTCACTTGCCGCAGACTGAAGAAGCGCGTTCTGAAGCAAAAAATATTATGCGCTTAGACAAGCAGATAATAACTCCTAGATATGGTTTAAGTATTATAGGCGAAATTGAAGATCCTGTTGTTGGTCTTTATATTTTAACGCGCGGCAATACATATCTAACAAAAGAAGATGCTTATAATTTATTATTGTCAGCAGGAACAGATGCTGAACTTCCTAAAGCAGAAAGAACAAGAGAAGGTGTTGATTATTGGAATGGACGGCAGATATTTAGTATGCTTTTTCCAGATGATTTTAATTTTAAAAATGAAGAAATCAAGATTGAAAATGGAGAATTAGTTGACGGAACAATTATGGAAGAGCTCATAGGTCCAGAGGGCGGAGTTATAATCCATCATATTTATAAGAAATATGGTTCTGAAAAAACAAAAGAATTCATAAACGCAATGAATAGAGTCGGACTTGAATTCATTAAACATTTCCCATACACATTTTCATTTTCAGATTTGGATTTATCTGAAAAAACTCAAAACAAAATCAAAGAAATTATTAAAAATGGAAGAAAAGAAGTTGGAAAAATATTAAAGAAGTATAGAAAAGGAAAAATTACTCCTTTGCCAGGCAAAACAATTGAAGAAACTGTTGAAGCTCTAATTTTAAATGCTTTGAATAAATTAAGAACTCCTGTTGGTAAATTAATTAATAAAGAAAAAGCACAGGAAGATAATAATTTAATGCTGATGATTAAAGGTGGTTTTGCAAAATTACTTAATTTAGCGCTTATGTCTGGTTTTGCTGGGCAACAAACCATCCAAGGTGAGAGGATTCATAAAGGATATACTGGAAGAACAACATCTCACTTTAAAAAAGCAAGTTTAGGTGCAAGAGCACACGGATTTATTGCTCATGGTTTTGTTGAAGGTATGGACCCTGTTGAAACTTTTTTTAACGCAGTTGCAGGAAGAAATAATCTTATGGATACTGCAATGAGAACTCCAAAATCCGGCTATATGCAGCGCAGACTAATTAATGCACTACAAGATTTGAAAGTAAGTTATGATGGAACAGTTAGAGATGCTGGACAAAGAATAGTTCAGTTTAGTTTTGGAGGAGATAACATTGATGTTTCCAAATCTGACCATGGTGATATAGAGGTGAAAAAACAATGAAGACCAATTGGCTTAAAGAAAAATTGCCAGCAAAAGTAAAATCTGAAATTCAAAAAGTTGCTAAGAACGAAAAACTTAGCAAAAAAGAAAAAACAAAACTAATCAAACAAATTAAAGAAGATTACAAAAAAATGCAGATTACTCCTGGCGAAGCAATTGGTATTGTAGCTGCGCAATCAATTGGCGAACCTGGAACCCAGATGACTATGAGAACTTTTCACTTTGTTGGTGTAGCAGAGATGTCTGTTACTGCTGGATTGCCAAGGATCATTGAAATTCTCGATGCACGTAAAAAACCTAAAACTCCTACTATGTGGGTTTATCTAAACTCACCTCACAATAAAAGCATAGATTCCGCGCAAAAGATTGCAAACAAAATCAAAGAGGTAACATTAGGAGAACTTTCAAAAGAAATAACAATTGATTTATCTGGTTTTAAAATTCAAGCTTGGCTTGATAGTGACAGCCTAAAAGCGCATTCAGTTAGCACAAAAGATATTGCAAAAATATTAAGAAAACGAATGCGAAGCGTTGATGTAGATAATACTCCAACAAAAATAATTATATCACCAAAAACAGAAGACATTAAAAAATTATACAAATTAAAAGAAAAAGCAAGAGATACTCCTGTTGCTGGCGTAAAAGGGGTAACCAATGTTCTACCTCTTTGGCGGGATAATGAATATGCCATACAAACTTTTGGTTCAAACTTGAAGTCAGTCTTTAAAGTAGATGAAGTTGATGAAACACGAACCATTTCAAATGATATTCACGAAGTTGCTAAAATTCTTGGAATCGAAGCTGCAAGACAAACAATAATTAATGAAACCATGAAAGTTTTAGATGAACAAGGTATGCCTGTTGATGAAAGACATATTTTATTGGTTGCAGATATAATGTGCAACACCGGAAAGCTTCAGGGAATCACAAGGCATGGAATTACATCTCGAAAGACTTCTGTATTAGCAAGAGCTTCTTTTGAAATACCACTAAGACATTTGATTAGCGCAAGCATAATCGGCGAAACAGACAAACTAACAAGTGTTGTTGAAAATATTATGGTTAACCAACCAATACCTGTTGGAACTGGTTTACCAGATTTGGTTGTTAAAATGAAAGGCGAAGCTAAAGCTAGAAAAAAATTAAACAAGAAAACTAAAAAGAAAAAATGAGTACAGAAAAGATACTAGAAGCTATTAAAGAAAATAAAATTGAATTTGGAACTAAAAGAGCATTAAAACTTTTAAAAGAAAACAAAGTTAAAGAAATTTATATATCATCTACTTATCCTGAAAGATTAACAAATGAATTAAAGCACGCTGCAGAAATTAACAAAATTCCTGTAAATAGATTAGAAATTAATAGTGAGGAGTTATCGGTTTTGTGTAAAAAACCTTTTTTAATATCAGTTGCTATTATAAAACAAGAAAAATAGAATGGTTGTAAAAAAATACGATATAGATTTGATAAATTACATGAATATTTTTAAGAAAGTTACAAAAATTAATCCAAAAGATTGTTTTAAGTTAGATGAAGTAATTATTTTTGTAACAGAACCTGGAAAAGCTGGTCTTGCAATTGGAAAAGGCGGGAAAAATATTCAACAGCTGAAAAATAATTTAAAAAAAGAATTTAAAATTTTAGAGGGCGCTGAAACACCTGAGAAATTAGCTAAAAATTTTGTTTATCCTGCAAAACCTATTTCTATTTCTGTTGAAGATGGAATATTAAAAATACAATTTTCAAAAGGGCGCGAACGGCGCATGCTTTTAACAGACAAACATAAGCGATTAAACCAATTAAAAGCTGTAATAAAAAGATATCATCCTGAAATTGAAGACGTTGTAATCCCGCAAAGTTAAAAAAATCAAAGCATGCATAAGGTTTATAAACATAAATTTTAGGACATAACTAATACAATGGGAAAAAAATCCAGAGGCTTAAAAAGCGGAAAGAAACTAAAAAAGCGTAGAAAGAAGTTTCGCTATAAAGATAAGTGGTTTGTTCGAAGAAAAAAAGGGTTGAAGAAAAAAGCAGATCCTTTAGAAGGCGCACCGCAAGCCAAAGGAATTGTTCTTGAAAAACGACAGTTAGAAGCTAAGCAACCTAACTCTGCTATGCGAAAAGCTGTACGTGTGCAATTAACTAAAAACGGAAAACAAATTACAGCTTTTGTTCCTGGAGACAGAGGAATTACATTTATTGATGAACACGACCAAGTTACTGTTGCTGGAATAGGTGGTGCAATGGGAAAAACAAAAGGCGATATTCCTCAGGTTAAGTGGGAAGTTACAAAAGTTAATAATCAGTCTTTGGATCAGTTAGTAAGAGGAAAGAAAGAGAAGATTGTCGGACGGTAAGCTTGTAAAATGCCAAGAAAAAAGAAAACCAATTCAAAAGAAGAAACTAAAAAAATTAAAAAGAAAACAAAGACTAAGAAAAAAACACTTCTAAAAAAACCCTCCACCAAACTTAAAATCTTTGATAAATGGGATGCAAATATTGAAGTTCATGATCCTGGTCTAAAAAATTATATTACACTTTCGCCTGTATTAGTTCCTTATTCTGCTGGAAGAGATTCTCAAAAGCAATTTTACAAATCAAATAGAAATATTGTTGAGCGTTTGATGAGTAAATTGTATGTTGCTGGACATAAAGGAAAAAAACATTGGCGTTCTAGCGGACATAATACAGGTAAAATAGCAACTGTTTATAAGATTGTTAAAAAAACATTTGAAATAATTGAAAACAAAACAAAGAAAAACCCAATAAAAGTTCTTGTACGAGCAATTGAAATAGGCTCTCCAAAAGAAGGAACAGCTACTATTGAATATGGCGGAGTTAAATATCCAAAAGCAACTGATTTAGCTCCACAAAGAAGAATTGATTTAGCACTTCGTTGGATGACTCAAGGCGCACACCAAGCTTCAGCGTCAGCAGGAACCAAAAAAAGTATTTGGGATGCTTTAGCTAGTGAAATAATTGCAACTGCAGATAATGATAAAACAAAATCAAATTGTATAAAAAAGAAAACTGAATTAGAGAGGCAAGCAGCAGCTAGCAGATAAAAATGGAATTCAAATTAGTAGTACATCCCTTTTCTTTCGCGAAAGAAAAGGTCTCTACGAAACCCCAAAAGAAAGGCGTGAGTTTCGCTAACACTCAAGCTCACAAAAAGAAAAATGGTAGAATTTAAATTAGTAATTGGAGACCCAAAAACCAAAAGAACATACAAAGCAGTTCTAAAAAGCCCTGAAGCTGACCAATTAATAGGTAAAAAAATTGGTGACAAATTCAGAGGCGAATTAATTGGTTTAACTGGTTTTGAATTTGAAATTACAGGCGGTTCTGATAGTGCTGGCTTTCCAATGCGTATTGATATAGAAGGTGTTGGACGAAGAAAAATTTTACACAAAGGCGATAAGCCTGGTTTTAATCCTAATAAAAAATTCAAAGGCAAAAGAAAAAGAAAAAATGTTCGCGGAAATACAATAGCAAAAGATATTGTGCAAATCAATTGTAAAGTTGTAAAACAAGGCAAGGAAGATTTGTCAAAACATTTAGGCGCTGAAAAACCAAAAGAAGAAAAAACTGAGAAAAAAGAGGAACCTAAAAAGGAGCCAAAGGAAGAAAAAGCTCCAGAAAAGGAAACGCCTAAAGAAGAAAAAAAGGAAAAAGAACCTGAGAAAGAAGAAAAACCTAAAGAAGAGAAAAAATCAGAATCAAGCAAGCCTGAAAAAGGAAAAGCTTAAAAAATAAAATTCTTATTTAATTATAAAAATGACACATACATCACACCAAAATAAGATATCTGAAGCAATACCAATGATTAATTATATTGGTCCAGATAATTTAGTAAATGTAATTAAAAAAGCTAATATTATTGAAGCTACTAAAAAAGGAGATGTATATGCAATTCCAATTGTTTTTGATAAGCTATCATTAGAAGCAATACAAAATTTAAATGAGAATTTAAAGTTATATAAGACTCCAAACGAACTTATTACACATTTTTTTGAAAATAGACTTTACGATGAAAATGAAATTGTTACAAATGATAAGCCGTTGTTGGATAATTCTGAATTATACGGAACTGTATTTACTACTAAAAACAAAACTTTAGCTGATTTTTTTCGAGAATTTATAGCTAATAATTATAATCCCAATCTTTCAAAAGAAGGCAATTCAGTTTATATGATGAATGAGATTTTTGGTCATGCCATACATAATATCGAAGAAATATATAGAAAAATAGATAAACATCTTAACAAAATAAAAGAAAACAATAAAAAATTATTTACAAGCCCCAAGTAACTTTTTCTTTACGTTTGAGTTCAGCAATTTCTTTTAAGATATTTATTTCAGCTTGGCTTAAAAGTTCTTTTCGTTTTTTTAATTTTCTAAAATCATGTTCATTAATACTAACAAATAACACATCGCCTTCTTTTACTTGCCTTCCAACAGTAATTCCTGGGACTGATATAGCTGCTTTTTCACCAGTTGGTAATTCTTCAAGTTTTTTACCTTCAGATTCAATTGTTTTTATTTCTGCAATTTCTTTTCCTTCTTTATTAATTATTCCAACTTTTGGTCTTAGTTTACCGGCAATTACTTCAACACCAAATACAGCTGGATTAGATTGCCTGAAAACAAAGCCAGGCAAAATTTTAAACTTCGCAGGCCATGTTAAACCAGCTAATTTTCTAAGCTCAATTTCTTTTTTCTTTTTCTCAACTAAATCCTCGTATTTTTCAATTAATTTATAAACAACTTTGTCAGCTATTATATTGATTTTCTTTTCATCAGCTAATCGTTTAGCTTCATCATCAATTTTTACATTAAATCCTAAAACAAAACCAAATAAAGGATTTTTTTCTGCAGCAGCAACAGCCTCCAAAACATCTTTTTTGTTAATAATGCCTATTTCAACTTTTTGCAAAGGAATATTTTTTTCTTTAAGCATGCCAGACACAGCTTCCATACTTCCTAAAGTATCTGTTTTAAGAACAATACCAATTGATTCTGTTTCAACCTTTATCTCTTCTAATTCAGCTTTAATTTCCCGCTCAGCAGCTTCAACTTCTTCAGCACTTTTTGCAGAGCGCAGAGGAGCACCTGATATTACTTTATCTAAGTCAGGAGCAATAATCTTGACTCCAGTTGCAGCAGCAACTTCTTCAACATTTATAAATTGTTTTTTTGCTTCTCTAATCTCAACCAAAGGCAGTGGTTTAAGCAAACTTCTAATTTTGGTTTTGACTGTTTCACCTATTCCGCCAACAATTAAAATATCATGAGCATTTAATGAACCATCATAAATAATAGCATCAGCAGTTGTACCTCTGCCAAGCTCTTCTTTTACCTCAAGAACAACTCCTTTTGCAGGCCCAGAAGTTTCTATTTTTAGGTTTTTTTCTAAATATTTTTGAGATAAACCAGTTAAAAGCGCCATTAGTTCTGATATACCTTCTCCTGTTTTTGCAGAAGTTGGCACAATTGCAATTTTTTTAGTATAATTTTCTACGCGAGTATACAAATCAGAATCAAAGCCGAGCTCACTTAATTGACCAATTAATTTGTAAAATCTATCTTCAAATTGCTCTTTTGAAGATTGCAGTTGTTTTTCTACATTTTCAATAAAAATTTTAGAATGAGGTTTCCATCCAGCTAATAAATCAATTTTATTTGCAGCAACAATAAAAGGAACTTTAAAGCTTTTTAAGATTTCAATTGCTTCTTTGGTTTGCGGTTGAATACCTTGCATTATGTCAATTACAACAACAGCTAAATCAGCAACACTTCCACCTCTTTTTCTTAAATTTGTAAATGCTTCATGACCTGGTGTGTCAATAAAAAGCAAACCAGGGAGTGTATATTCAAGTTTGAACTTTTTTAATAAGTCACCACTTACTTTTTTAATAACATCCAAAGGGATTTCTGTTGCACCAATGTGCTGTGTTATTGCACCAGCTTCTTTTGCTGCGATAGCAGTACCTCTAATATAATCAAGCAATTGAGTCTTGCCGTGATCAACATGTCCTAATACTGTTATAATTGGCTGTCTGATTTTCATTTTTTACTCCTTTCGACGAAAGTCGAAGCTGGGGTTGCAGGGGATGAGTTCCCCGCTGCCAAGTCAACATGTCCTAATACTGTTATGATTGGTTGTCTGATTTTCATATTTACAAAGAATTAAATGCACTTTTTAAATCCATCGAAAGTTTTGTTTTCTTTGGTTTACAAAAGTTTAAATTATTATCAAACAAATTAATTTTATGCCCTTTTGGATTTATGTTGATGGCCACGCATCAAAGAACAATGATAAAGTATTTGCTGGATATGTGCTTTACAATAATGTAGAAAGAATTAATTCTGGAAAAGCATTTTTTAAAACAGAAATTAAAGGATCACATGAAGCAGAATGTATTGCGATGCTGTATTCTTTGTATAATATATTAGATAAACGTGCTGGAGATTCGCTTGTTTTAGTTAATGATACTAAATCTTTGATGCTTATGCTAAATTCTTTTGGTGAAACTTCTTCTTTTTATAAAAAATATGCTGAATCTGCGAAAGGATATTTAACTGAACTTTCAGTTGGAAGATGCAGGTATGATGATAGGGATGATGAACTTCGCCTTAAAGAAGCCCACAATCTCGCAAAATTAGCAGAAGAATTAGTAAAAAAATCAAATAGAAAAACAAGAAAAAAATTAAACAAAACAAAAATGCTTGAAGAAATAATAAACAGAGGTCTAAACCTTAGAAAAAAATTCTTAAGAAATTAAAAATAAAC
>WJKY01000024.1 GCA_014728835.1 Candidatus Woesearchaeota archaeon
AGAAACCAGTTAAACAATTAAAAGACGAATTAGAAGCAAAGAAAAAAGACGCGGATATTAGAGTTAAATCCATTGAAAAACAAGAAAAAAAGATTAATGAAAAAGCAAAAGAGTTGCAAGAAGAACTTACTAAGAAACTAAAATAATGGTTTCAAAAACTCGTTTTTATTTAATCTTAACTGCAATTTGGGCAGGCTTAATTGGTTGGTTTTCTTTAAGACCAATTTATGCCACTGTTATCTTAGATATTAATGATATTCTGCTTCATGCAAGTGTTTATTTCATACTTGCTATGTTGTTATTTTTGTCCTTAGAAAGTTTACAGTATGAAAATACAGCACTAATTGCATTTTTATTTGCATTCTCATATGGAATGATTCTTGAAGGTTTGCAAGGGAAACTTTCATATAGAGTTTTCTCATTGATTGACTTAGGCGCAAATGTATTCGGAGCAATTACGGGAGGATTAATATTACATTATAAAAATGACATTAAAAAATTGGTTGGATAATTGCCAAAATTTTTATAAACGTTTCCAAAATATTAGTAAAAAGGAGGCTTTAAATCGCACCATTAAAGATTTTAAAAAACAGTAAAAATGACAGACGAACTTACAGAAGTATTAGAGTTATTAGATTCTTTGTGCAAAGATCCTTCTATTTCTAGAAATATTCGTGCAACCCTTAAAATCATAAGGCAGAATTTAGATGGATGTAAAGAACTTGGCATTACAATTGACTCAGCATTGCAAAAAGTAGAGGATATCTCACTAAATCCTAATCTACCTGTATATGCGCGTTCTCAGATTTGGAATTTGACATCTATGTTAGAGTCTGTCAATAACACTAGATAGTGGTTCTAATTAGTTGCCTCTGGCATCAAAAACTTTATATTGTTTCGTGGGGAACAAATAATAATATTCACTGGAGGTTGAGAAATGTCTAATTGGGGTGATGTAAAAAAGAAATTAGGTTCAATGTTTGCAAGTGATGATAGCAATGTTGAACTTGGCGAAGATTATGTTGAATTAGAAGCTGATTTAGGAAAGGAGTTAAAATCCAAGGTTCTTGTAAAACCTTTCACATTAAATAAATACGAAGATGTAAAGGCTGTTTTAAATGCTGTAAGAGAAGGGCGAACTATTTCTATACTTAATATTGCTCCGCTTAAAGAAAAAGATTTAACAGAACTAAAGCGAGCTATAGATAAAGTTAAAAAAACAGTTGATGCAAGTGAAGGTGATATTGCAGGTTTTGGTGAAAATTGGTTAATTGTTACTCCATCTTTTGCAAAAGTTTGGAGAAAACCAAAAGCAAAACCGCAGCCTGAAAATTTAGAGGATGCTCCAAAACCACAAACATTCTAGAAAATTTCGATGGATTTATAAACTACTATTTCTTTTTTATTTTTAATATTGGAGGTAAATGATAATGGATGCTGGCGAAGTTATTTTGTGGGCGGCAATTTTTGGTCTGCTTATAGGTATTATCTGGTCTTTAAAATATATAGTTATAATTGACAGGAGAATTGAGCGCATTGAAAAAAACATTGCGTCTGCCCTAAGAAAAAAACGAAAAACGCGCAAAAAGAGAAAAAAACGGAAAAGAAAGAAAAAATAATTTTTTATTCTCTTATTTTTAATTTATTTTATGAAATACATATTTAGATTATCTGGCGAAGATTTAAAGCTAGCTAAAACAGAAGTGCAAGCTTTGTTTGAAACTTATGGCTTGGGTTTTAAAGCTAGGCGCAGTAAAGACTTGCTTTTTGTAGAGAGCAAAGCAATTGAAAAACAAATTAGTAAGCTTTGCAAGCGTTCTGCGCTTTTGCACTGGTGCTCTGTTGTAAAAGATAGCTCTGATTTTTCATGGGTAAGATCGCCATTTATGGTGCGGATTAAAAAAGGTGAAAAAACCGAGAAAAAAGTTGCAAGTCAAATTTGGAGGGGGTTAAAAAAGCCAAGTGTTGATTTGGAAAACCCTAAAACAACTGTTTATGTTGTTGGTAATCAAATTACAAAACTTATTTGGGAAAAGAAAAAAAATAGATTTAATGGCAGGCAACCAAAACAAAAACCTGTTTTCCATCCTACGTCCTTAAAACCCAAGTGGGCGCGTTTAATAATTAATCTTTCCAGATGTAAAGAAAGCTGTGTACTACTTGATCCTTTTTGCGGCACTGGAAGTGTGTTAATTGAAGCTGCAATAATTGGTTGCAAAGCAATTGGTTCTGACTTAGATAAAAGAATGATTAAAGGTGCTAAAAAGAATTTGAAACATTACGGGTTGCATGCAAAAGTCCAATCAAAACAAAGTTTTGCTGGATCACACCACAAAGTGGTGTTGGTAAAACAGGCAAATGCATTAGAGTTAGAAAAGCACTATAAGAAAAATTCCATTGATGCAATTGCAACTGACCCGCCATATGGCCGTTCTTCACGTATTGGCGCTAAAAACATTAGAGAGCTGTATGAAGGCTTTCTTAAATCAGCTCATAAAGTTTTAAAAACCAAGAAAAGCAAGGCTTTTCTGGGCCCAAAAAATTCAAAGAATTTTTTAGGGAAAAACAAATATTGTGTTTTGCTTTATCCGCACTATGTCAAATTTGCAATTCCAAAAAAATGGAAAGTTGTTGACAGAGCAAGCATTTATGTTCACGGCGGATTAACAAGAAAGATTTTAGTTCTTAGAAAAGTATAAAAAGAGCTTATGTTAGTCGCTTTTTATGGCAAGATTATCTGAAAAACACAAGCAAGCATTGGAAAATGCACACTATGAAATTGTAGGCAGACATAGTGCTGTTGAGATTTGTAGCTGGTGCAAAAAAAGTTTGCTTGATGAAGGTGTCTGTTACAAGCAAAAATTCTATGGAATTAATTGTCACAGGTGCTGCCAGATGACTCCGAGTGCTGGCTGGTGTGATCAAAATTGTGTGTTTTGCTGGCGCGCGCAAGAATTAAATGAAGGTATTCGTATGGATGCTGATGTTGATGCGCCAAAAAAAATAGTTGATGGCTGTATTAAAGCTCAGATTCGCAAATTAAGTGGCTTTAAAGGCAATGAAAAAACAAACATGGAAAAATGGAAACAAGCGCAGGAGCCAATGCACTTTGCAATTTCTTTAACTGGTGAGCCAACGCTTTATCCTAAGTTGCCTAAATTAATTAAAGAAATTCATAAACGTGAAAAAACTAGTTTCCTTGTAACAAATGGACAGCATCCAGAGATGCTGCTGAGGCTAAAACATGAAAATGCTTTGCCAACACAGCTTTATATTTCTGTGGATGCGCCGACTAGAGAACTTCATACAAAAATCGATAAATCTACTAATAAAAATGCGTGGGAAAGATTAAACAAAACCCTTGAAATTCTGCCTGAGTTAAATTGCAGGAAAGTTATTAGAATCACTTTAATCAAAGACATGAATGATTGTTGCGTTTCTGAATATGCGCAATTACTTGAAAAAGCTGGTGATGACGTAATGGTTGAGGTAAAGGCGTACATGTTCATTGGTTATTCTAGAAAGCGCATGGAAAAAGAAAACATGCCAACTCATGAAGAAGTTATGGAATTTTCTAAGAAACTTGCTCAGGAATTAGGTTGGAATGTCATTGATGAAGGTGTGCGCAGCAGAGTGGTTTTGCTGGCAAAGAAAGACTTTAAAAGTAGAATAATGAAATTTAATTAAAAAATGGGAAAAATTAATTGTATTATTAAAAAAATAGATGAAGATACATATAAATTAAATAGTAAGGAATATAACTTTCAAGACTTACCTGAATATGCTCAAACCTTTATTAGAGCAGTAGAAAAATCAGAAACAAATAGTGAGAAACAAGGAATTTTATTAAAACCAAACTCACTTGAAAATCATGTGGAAAAAGAAGATAAAATTAAACCTAAAATACATAAAGGTCCTATTGAAGTAGTGGATTGGACTAAAGAAAAAAGAAAATATACTGAGGCTAAATAATGGCGCAAGACATTAGTTTTTTAAAGCTTTCCTGTCAATTTAGTGTTACTAAGAAATGGGAATTAACATTAATAATCCAGCTGTATCTTTAGAACAAAAGCTTCAAAAAGAAGATAAAAATCGTTTCTCACAAACTAAAAAAAAGATTAAACTTTCAATCGACCAACTTCATCTTAACAAAGATAAAAATCATGCATACATGCAATATGGAAAAGCATTGCGTGTTAAAACTGAAATTAAACATCAATTACAAGAAATTAATCATTTAAGACATGATGCTAAAGTTATGCCAGAAAATGAAGCGGCAAAATTAATAGAAAAAGCAAATAAATTAGAAGAAAAAACTAAAGGTCTTTTTGATTATTTTAAATTAATTCTTTTTCCAAAAGCAAAAGAGGAGCTAATGTATGTTCTTGATTGCGTTGAAGAAATTAAAAATAATGATTTACTAAACAAAGATGGGCGCATCAAAATGTATGAAATAGAAAATAAAATTTTTGAAAAATTAGCTAAACTTACTGGAAATGGAAATTATACTTTGCTTGCAAGAGGAGCTGATATTAAAAAACAAGAATTCTTACCTGAATCAAACCTGTCTGGCGCTGTTAAAACACTTGAAAATTATATTAAAAAAGCTGTCACCAGCCACGAACGTATCAAAGCAGAAAAAGTTTTAGCAGAAATTAATGACTTTGATATGGATGATGGTAGTTTAGACGGGACAGACACAGATCCTTTTGAAGGTAGAGCTACTATGAGGGAACGTCCCCAAGAATATCATGATTGGATAGCGCCTCCTCCTGAAAAAGAATCACGTTTTTCTAAGTTTTTGAAAAAAATAGGACTAAAATATGATCCAACTAAAGATCCATTTGTAAAATATGTAATTTTAACTGACACACATTCACATAATCTAATAAATTACTACGTAACTCCTGGCGCACCTGAGATAACTGAAGATGACATGATGCTAAAAGTTGCACAGTCTTCAGCAGGCATGGATATGGTTGATGAAATAGTTTCAGAAAAAGGACGTATTACAACAGAAGATGTGTCTTTTTTCAAGGGCAAAGGCGGTACAAATATAGCAGTTGCTTATGGCAACTATCTTAACCTAAGAATTGAGTATGAAAACAAAATACCTGAAGAAGAATTGAAAAAAAATCTTGCGCATGGTATTCAAAAAATAGAAAAAATAAAAGAAAAAGAACTTTTGGATGGAGATCTTAACCTAACAAAATTTGCAGGAGTCTTAGAGGAATATTATGCTCCGAGTCTTCAAGAATTTATTCGTGAAGATATTAAAAGACGAAAAAATAAACCCAAAAAAATAATTGGTGCTGCTATCGGCATTCCTACGATTGTAAGTTTATCATTTGGCGCTGCATGGCCCTATATACTTTCTGCTTTAACACCAGAACCAGAATATACAGAATATGAACCTGAAGTACACGGCATTGCTGGTGATTTAGATTATATTGAAGGTACTGCTGGTCAACCACTTGATTTTCAGGTTGTTGCCAGTGATGCAAATGGAGATGCTTTATTATATGATGCTCAATTTGCTAAAAATGGAAGCAAAATAAAAATAAGTGAAGACGGATGGATACATATCAAAGAACTTTCTGAAGACTGGATAGGTGAACATTTACTTAATATCTCTGCAAGCGATGGTAAAAACACTGATTATAAAGAACTAAAATTAATAGTTTATCCAGAAAATCAAAAACCATATATTAATTCTTTTGAGGTGCAAAAAACAGAAGATGTTTTAAAAATACTTGATGCGCATGCATTAGATAATGATACTGGAATTAAAGCTCTTAAATTTTATTTAGATGATAATTTAATTAAAGAAATATATGAGGGTTATTTTAGCGGAGAAATAGATTTAGAAAAATATGATTTAACTCCTGGTTCACATAAAATCGGAGTACAAGCAGTAGATGAAAAAGATGATGATTTGGTTTCTGACTTAGAAGAAAAAATGTTTTCCATATCAGGCGAGCCTTTAATTAAAAATATTGATGTAACTCAAAAAGAAGATGATGTTGAAATAAATTTTGATGTTGGTGTTGAAGGTGGAGAATTAGAAAAAGTTAATTTTAATTATGAAAATATTAGTTTGGAGAAAAAACTCTCTGGCAAAGAAGATGCTGTAAGATTTAAGTTCCAAACAGATGGTTTAGAACCTGTTTCTCAAACAGGTGAATTAGCTGCTCATGCTAATGGAGAAACAACTTACAAAAATATTACAATCACGCCATTTGATGACGCGCCAGAACACGAATTCAGAGTTGAAAGTTTAGGTAATGATACTTTTAGCTGGCAGTATTCTGTTGAAGATGAAGAAGCGCAAATCGTACATACTGAAGTTAGTCTGAAAAATGCTTCAGCTCCTCTTAAGCAAATGAATCCTCCTGGCACAAAAAAAATAGAATTAAAAGGAAGTATTGATTTTTCTGAAAAAGCACCTGGCAAATATGTTTTAGTTGCTAACTCTCATACAAGTACAAATCAAAGTGTTCGTGCTGAACGAGAATTTATGGTCTTAAATGATCCTGCAATGATTTATTCTTGGAATATTAGTAATGGCCCTTCAAATACATTTAATGTGGACATTGAAGGTTTAGATAAAGATACAATTCCAGAAAGTATTTTAGTAACTGCAAAAAAAGAAAATGAATCTGTTTTGAAGTCAAAACTTGTTAATATAAGTTCTAAACAAATTAATGTTGATGTTGGCTTTAATTTCACTTCTGAAGAGCCTGTTGATGTTTATTTTGATGCTGAATTAGACAATGGTAAAGAAAAAATTCCTATATTTAAAAATGAGCGAAGAGAAATATTAAATGATGCATCTATTCTTGAAAACTTAGAAATATTTTATAATCCTGTTGTAGATGAATTTAAAATTAGCGGAGGCGTACAAGATCCAGATTCTAATTTTTCATCTGCGCAATATCTATTAAAAGAAAAAGAATCAGGTCTTTTATTGCAAGGTGAATTAAATGCAAAAGATAGTGAATGGAATGGGACAATTGAAGAGTTCTGGGCAAATGTTTCTAAAAGCAGAGTTTTGCCTGATGGAACATATGATTTTGAAGCAACTTTCAAAGACAAATTTGGAAAAGAATTAGACATACAAAGCCAAGTAAATGTAAATAGTTCTTATAGATTACTTACTATAGAACAAGACCCTTCTGCTAACAATGCTAGTGCATCATGGGATGAAAATCAAAAAGTTGGACATTTGAAAAAACTTGGAAGTGAAACTTTATTAGAAGAAAAACTAAATGACTTTGAAACACTTGCAACACCAGATGTTGTAAATGAAACAAAGAAAAACTATACTCAATATATTAATTATTCAAGTCCATTTGAAACTGCAAAAGCAATTCATAAAAATATAATTATGAATTATTCGCAGGGAAGAGATGAAAACCATGGTTTAACTGGATATGAAGATGATACACAAATTACTATTGATTTTAGGACTAGTATGGAATGGATTAAAAATCAAGTTCTAAATAATAATTCTGTTTCAGAGCAAGACAAAGACCTTTGGAGAGATTTTATTATAACTCCAATTAAATATGGAACTTACTTCCCAACATCTTTATGTAAAACTGAAAACGATGAATATTATATATTTGCTCAATCAGATACTCCATTTCAAAGATCTAGCGTGTCTAATTTAGTAACAGATTTTGAAAGTTATAAACCTCATTACGGTAATAATGAAGCAATAAAAGCTGTAAAAGAAACTTTAATTGACTGGACAGATATGGAACATAGAAGCGGAGGAAAATATTCAGATATTGTTGAAAAAATTGATTTTAATCTTACAACAGCTGAGAAAATAATTAATTGTATTGATAAATTACATGTGTCTAGCTATCCTGAAAAAATAAATAAATTAACTTCAGATATTTATTCGGCATATGATGCAGGTTTATTAGAAAATAAAAAATTAGAAATTAAATATAATCAAAAAAGTTTTGAATTTGATTTATATGTAATTGCTGAAAATTAGGGTTTTAAAACATATTTATTTTCCATATAGAAAGTAATTAGTTTTATATATAAGTATGAAATATCATAAGTAATTAGATATTAAATTTAATATGAAATCGCATAAATTTAGAAACAAGATTCTCAAATTTGTAAAGAAATCAAAAGTTGTAACTACCTCTGAAGTTGCTGAAAAACTTGGTGTTTCTTGGAATACAGCTGAAAAATATTTGTTGGAATTAGCATTAGAAGGTTCTGTTCAGCGCATGAAAAAATCAGGAGTTAATTTATGGGTAATAAAATAAATATAACTAAAACAGACCATAGTATAAAGTACAAAATAATAGTTATATTTATACTCATTTCAATCA
>WJKY01000025.1 GCA_014728835.1 Candidatus Woesearchaeota archaeon
CAAATCCAGGACATACCTTAGTAGTTCCAAAAAAACATTATAAAATTTTAATGGAACTGTCAGATAACGACATATCTAATTTGTTTAAGATAGTAAAGGATTTGTCTAAAGCAGTTTTAGAATCTACTGGTGCAGAAGGCATAGAAATTAGACAAAGAAATGGCGCAATAGCAGGACAAGTAGTGCCGCACGTGCATGTTCATATTATACCTAGATTTAAAGACGATAATGTGCCAGCTGATTGGACACCAAAACAACTTAAAGAAGAGCAATTTGTAGAAATGCAAAAGCGAATTTCAGAGGCAATAAAAAAAGTTGCTCCAACAGAAACTAAAGAACCAAAGAAAAAAGGAAAATTACCAAAAGTTCCACCAAAATTACCGTGATTTTTTAGATCTTTCTCTAGATTTTCTTTTTAATAGTTTTTTATACCACTTTTCTTTTTTCATTTTTTTGTTAAGATAATATGATATTGCACCAATAATTCCAATTATAACTAAAATTAGCCATTGATACCAATCACCATTTTTAAATGCCTGAACCTGAAAATAAAAAGTAATAGCTAATATTACAAGAAAAAATACATTAAGCATAACATAAACTCTTTGCTTCATATTGCTCCCCTTATTAATAAATATAATAAATCACCAATAAAAAGACTTGTGATTAAACCAATTAGTATTGCAGGCGCATATTGAATACCGTCTTTAACTTTTACATGTTTTAGTTTACCAGCTTTTTCAAGTTCTATTAATTTGTTAATATCTTTTTGCTCAATACCACTTTTTTTTGGTTTGTAAATTATTTGCCCATTATCTTTAATAGTTTCAATAACCCAATCACCTTCTACTAATTTTGATGGTGCCATATCTTTATGAAGACATTTTTTTTCTACTGGTTTTGAAATCAAAAACACTGGAAACAAAAATAAAATAATTAATAAGAGCAGCGCAATAATTGTTTCAAAATATAACATAGAAATAATAATCAGTGCAAGCAATATACAAATTACTAAAATAATTATTTTCCAATATTTTTTCAAATCTTTGTAAATTTCTGGAAATACTTTTTTGCGGTGTTTTATTGCCAGCGCAGAAATTACTACAATTCCTAGTGCGCCGCCTATGAGTAAAATATTCATAAAAAGTGTAATTAAAAACGGCCAAGGTGCAGATATGTTAGATAAAACAGAAGGAAATAAGGGAAGCAAAGCACCCAAACCAACAAATAATTTAGCATCACCACCACCCCAAGCTCCAGTGTAAAACATTGCAGATGCTATTAAATAAAAAAATATTGCACCACCTATGGAATAAGCAAATGGAAATACAGAAGTTTTAAGCACAGATAAAATTGCATGTCCGCCAAGACCAATAAAAATTAAACTATAATTTAGATAATCTGGAATCCATTTATTTTTGAAGTCAGTAATATTAGCAAAAATAGCACCAACTAAAGCAGTTACGATGAAAACATATTCTGCGACCATTGACTAGCGTAGCTTCGCAAAGTATTTATATTTTTGTCTTTAAAATAGTAATAGGTGAAAAACATGCGTAGAGCAATATTAATCCTGTTTGTAATTTCTCTTTTACCTACTGCTGTTTTAGCTCAGGGAGAGTTTGATACTCAACATATAAGTGATAAAGTTAGAGAAAAATTAAGTGCAGGCAAACAAGCAGTAGAAGAGGAAATACAACTTCCAGCCGCAGGCGCAGCAAAAGATTCCCCTTTTTATTTTGCAGATAGAGCAATGGAAAGATTGAGATTAAAAATAACCAAAGATGATATTAAAAAAGCAAGATTGCACATGAAATTTGCAGAAGAAAGATTATCAGAAGCTAAGAAATTAGCAGAGCAAAATAAGCCTGAACTGTCTGACGAAACAATAGCTGATTATGAAAAACATTTAGAAAACGCAGCAAATAAAATAGAAAAAGCAAAGAAAGATGGAAAAGACATTGATGAAATTACAAATAATATAAAAGAAAAAACATCAAAGCACATAGAAGTTTTACAAAGAGTTCTTGAAAAAGTTCCTGAAACAGCAAAACCAGCAATTCAAAAAGCAATTGAAATTTCACAAGAACGACAAGAGGAAATACCACAAAAACTAGAGCAAATCAAGGAAAAAGTAATGGAACAAACTCAGGAAGAACCAGAAAAGGAGACAGAGGAAGTTAAAGAGGAAAATAAAGGAGAAAAAATTCAAAACAAAGGTTGGCACTAGTTTTTTAAATCTTTTTTAATTTTATTTTATTATGGTAACTGTAACAGTTGATTTAAGCTCATTATTTTTTTTTATGCTAGGCTTTGTTTCTTGCGCAGCAATCATAGTTGTATTTGCTATTTTGTGGGTGATTTTGCCTCGCATAAATGAAGCTAAGAAATTTTTTGACTTTTGGTTGAGAATCAAAGACAGGAAAAAGAAGAAATGAAAATTCCCAAGCATATTGGTATAATTTGTGATGGAAATAGAAGATTTGCAAAAACCCTTGGAAATGAAGTATGGGAAGGTCATGAATATGGCGCAGATAAAATAGAAGAAGTTCTTGAATGGTGCAATGAATTAGGAATTAAAGTATTAACGCTTTGGTTATTTTCAACTGAAAATTTTAAAAGATCTAAAGAAGAAAAAAACAAACTTTTTGAAATAGCTAAAAAAACATCAAAGAAATTTATTGAAAATCCAAGAACACATAAACTTAAAGTTAAATTACATGTGGTTGGAGATTTAAGTTTGTTTCCAGAAGATGTCCAAACAGAAGTTAATAAGGCTATAGAGATTACGAATAATTATGATGGATTTCTATTAAATATTGCAGTTGGTTATGGAGGAAAGCAAGAAATATTAGAAGGCACAAAACGCATAGCTGCGCAAATTGCAGATAAACAATTAAAACCCGAAGATATAACAAAAAAAACTTTGGAAGCAAATATGTATTCGCGGCAAATACCAAATGTTGATTTAGTTATTAGAACCTCGGGTGAGCAAAGAACATCTGGTTTTCTTTTGTGGAAAACAGATTACGCTGAGTATTATTTTACTGATAAGTTTTGGCCAGAATTTAATAAAGAAGATTTGATTAAAGCACTTGTAGCATATAATGAAAGAAAAAGAAGATTTGGAATTTAAGCGTCTTTGATCCCGTCGCCAGTTATTTTAAACACAGCTTCACCTTCTGGTAAATGCGGGCTGTCAATTAATCTTGCTATTCTTTTTCCACCTTTTGATTTTCTTAAGTAAACTCGATATGTGCTTGTATGTGCTAAAACATGGCCTCCTACTGCTGTTGTTGGATTACCAAAGAAAATATTTGGTCTAGCCATTACTTGATTTGTTATATATATTGCAACATTATACATGTCAGCTATTTTTTGCAAATAGTGCATGTGCTTATTTACTTTTTGTTGCCTATCTGCTAAAGTTCCTCTACCAGTATATTCAGAACGGAATAAAGCCATTACAGAATCAATAATTACCAGTTTAATGTCTTCTGTTTTAGCTAATTCCTTAACTTTTTCAGCCAAAAGCATTTGGTGATCAGAGGTATATGCGCGCGCCACCATAATATTTTTCAAAGCAACTTGCGGGTCTAATCCTTTATCTTCTGCTAGTTGTTTAATTCTTTCAGGTCTGAAAGTTCCTTCTGTGTCTATGAATACAACTTTACCTCCTAAACCTCCTTGTTCAACTGGTAATTGAGCATTAACAGCTATCTGAAACCCTATTTGAGATTTCCCGCTTCCATATTCACCAAAGGCTTCAAAAATTGCTTGAGTTTCTATACCTCCGCCAATTAGTTTATCAAGTTCTTCGCTTCCAGTTACGATTTTACCTGTTTCTTTTCTTTTTTTGAGAAAATCTTCACCTGTTTTAAAACCCATATCCAGGCGATCTCTGGCTTCGCGAATAACTTTCATTGCTGTTGTTTTAGTTAAGCCAGCAATTTCAACTAATGTTGCAGCTGATGCAACTGCAATAGACATTAAATCATTAAAGCCATTTTCTTGCAATTTCTCAGCTGTTTTTTCTCCAATGCCTGGAAGATCTTCTAAAGATACTTCTTCCTCAACTGGTTTTTCTGGAGAATCATCTTTTGATTTTTTTTCTTTTTTGGTTTTTTTCTTCTTTTTCTTAGGCACTTTATTCACCTTTCATCATTTTTAATGCAATTATTTTAGGATTAGGATTTAATATAGCATTAGAGATTTGGAATTCAACTCTTTCAAATGCCTTATTTTCTTTCATCATACCTTTTAGTTTGATTTTTTTTCCTAAAAGGAAGTTATTTACTTTCTCACTCAAGATTGTTTCACCGTCTTTAGTTAGTATTTCTTGAGCTTCTTCTGCACTTAGTCCAGCAAGGCCTTCTGCTGTACTACCAAACGCAACACTTCTAATTGTTTCAGTCCCATCATCTAAAACTAAATTTAAAACCATTTGTAGATTTGGCTCTACAACTTTATGAGTAGGACAAACATGACCTTCATCAGCTTCTTCTACTTTTTTATTACATTCAGGACAGCTCATATAAAACCGAGGCCCGAAAATTTTTACAACAGTAGCTAAGATACTAGTTCTTTCTTGAGGGATTAAAGATTTGATTGTAGATCCTTTAGTGTCTGGCAAAGGAATATCTATTCCTTCAGGATCAACTACTAATTTGCTTCTTTTGTTCAAATGTATTTCTTTGCCGCCGTAATTACTTTTTTTAACATAAGCATTTTTGATTTTTACAGGAACACCTTCTTTTAGTTTGCCATCTTTAATCCACTGAACTCTTTGATCCCATATTACAACTCTTACCTTGCCTGTATCGTCGCCAATAGTCATAGATCCAACTACGCCTTGTTTGCCACCTTTGTTAAAAGTAATAGGATCCCTTGTATTGATTACGCGTCCAGCAACCTCTACATTATTCATTCCAGCTAATACATTTTTAATTTTAAGAAGCCCTCCAGATGCAACATCTTCAAATAATTGAACTCCTAAGTCAGAAGCTACTATGTATGCTGCACCTTCTTCAGATACTAATCCGTCTAAGCTTTTTAGTTTTGAATTGATCTGACTCTGAATTTCGTCTTTAGATAAGCCTGTTTTATCTTTAATTTTATCAATAACATCTTTGATTGGTAGCTGGAGCATTTTCCCACAACCTCCTGTTTAATTTTAAGTAGGAACTAATTTAAACTTTTGTTCTGCAAAACCTATACTTTTGCAATTAAGAAAGTAATCCAGCACTTCTTAAACCTTCTCTAATTGCTGTTGGGTCTTCGCCTCCGTGCCAGCTAAATCTTGGACGAACGCGCATAGGATAAATTTTTTCTTGTTTATCATCTAATAAAATCGCAGTTCCTTTTTCAGGCGGCAGCTCATCAATGTGATATTGTAAATCTTTAGATAAGTAAGTTGCTGATATTTCATTCAAAGCATTAATATCTATTTTAGCTGTAACTCTATGCGAAAGCACAATATCTGACTGTGTCATAACATCAGTATGTATTTTACCAGGCTGTTGCGTTGCTAACACCATAGATATACCTGGTTGTCTACCTTCTCTTAATAACTGTATTAGTGGTTTACTTGCAAGTGTTTCACCTTCTCTTGGAAGAAATTCATGAGCTTCATCAATAACAATCCACACTAAAGGTGCTTTTTTTTCAGTAACTGCAGTAAATTCAGAACCAAATAAATAACCTCCTTCAGAAATCAGTTTTATTTCTTCTGATTTTCGAGCAGCCATTCTTTGTTCTAATATTTTTTTACTAATTAAACCAATAACTAATGCTTTGATTCTTTCTCCATCTTCTTCTTGGCTGTAAGCACTGAGATCTAAAATAGAAACTGTTCCGCCGACAAATAATTCTTCTATTTCAATTCCTTCTTTTTTAAATAAACCCCATTTTTGGGCCTCTGCAAAACGATTTTCAACAATATTTTTTTCTTCACGTGTAGAGCGCTTATCAGCGTTTGCAGCTTTAATGATTTGTTTAATATCAAAATTACCCTTTTTTTCACGAGCTGATTCTAAAGCTCTTTCAACAAGTGTTCCCTCCCCAGATAATAAGTTAATTTCAAACATATTACACCAATTATCAGCACTAATTTCAGATGGTTTAAGGGCAAAAGATCTGTCTACTGGTACACCTTTATTTTGATAATCTTCAAATAATCCAGATGGAACAAAGATTACAGGCTTTACAGCTCTTGGATCTAAATCCCACTCTTTTAGTAATTTGTCATCTCTATAATTTGGATATTTCATTGTCCAGAAAATACCCATTGTATCAAAAATCAGGCATGATAAATTGCTTGAAATGTTTTCTGGCAAACCAACTAAACCTTCAGCAATAACTCCACATGTATATGATTTTCCAGAACCTCTTTTACCAGACACCAAAATAATGTGTGGTTTAGCTACATCTAGATAAACAGGATTAGATAAAGACATTATTTTTTCCATCTTTACGTAATGTTTTCCTAAAAATATAGTTCCTGTTTTACCTAGTTTCTCACGTTCAGATTTAGTGCGGCCAGCAATTATCTCCCAAGTCATATAATTAAATTTAAAAAGCAACCATAAAAACTTTATTGTATGCCGGCGTGGCACAATCTGGTACTGCGTGTGGTTCGAGACCACATTCCCGAAAGGGTTTCCAGGTTCAAAACGAGAAGCCGCACCCTTCTCGTGCTCTTTCCTTCCTAAGCAGCTAACGCTGCAAGGAAAGTTGGCTCTCGCTGAAAGTCCTGGCGCCGGCGCTTTTTTTGATGTTTATAGCGAAGCTTTACCTTCTGTGCGAAGCACAGCCGTGCTAGTAACGGCGGAACGTTACTGAAAGTCCTGGCGCCGGCGCTATTCAACTTCAATTAAAGAAATATCAAAAAATCTTTCTAGTTTTTTAGCTAGTTTCAAATTAGGTTTTCTTTTTCCACTTTCAATTGCACTAATAACTGAAGATTTTTCATTAAGAATTTCTGCAACTTTGTCTTGCTTTATTTGTTTTTGCTGGCGCGCACATCTGATTTTTTGAGCATAATCTGAGACTACGAATTCTTCTGTTTGAACTTTTGGCTGTCTAAACCGCGGCATTGGTGTTGGTTTTGGTTTAGCTACTTTTTTGCCTGATTTGGCACAAACAGGACAAACCTCAAGCAAAACTCCGTTAAAACTAGTTTCAATTCCAGATTTTATTTTTCTGCCGCAAAGTTCGCATTCAGCCATATTCAAATTAAAAACCCTTAATAATTAAAAAATTTCCTAAAATACTATGGCATTGAAAACAAGGTTTTGCGCAAAGTGTGGAAAAGAAACAAATAAACTTATAGATAGTTTTTGCGCTGAATGTTATTTTAAAGAAAAAGGCATTAAAATACCAAAAAAAGTTAGTGTTCAGGTTTGCCAGCACTGTGGCGCAATTAAATGGCAAGGAATTTGGACAAAAACAGATTTGCCAGCAGAACATTATCTTACGCATATTTTAATGAGTAAAATAAAACTGCCAGAACAAATTGAATTAGAAGACATAAAACTATTAAAACTAGGAAAAAAAGGAGAAATTGAATTAATTATTTCTATTTTAGGTAAAAAATTCAAACAAAAACAAAAAATTGATTTAGAAATCAGGAAAGGTGTTTGCAAAGATTGTAGTAGACAGTTGGCAAAAACACATAAAGTAAAAATTCAATTAAGAACAGAAAAAAATACTGAAGAATTAATACAAGAAGCTCTTGAATTCTCAAATAAATATAGGTCAAATATAATTAAAGTTGAAGAAATGAAAAAAGGAATTGATATTTACCTTTCTAATAGAGAAGCAGGAAAACATCTTGCATATGATTTACGGAAAAAATTCCATTGTAAAATAACAGAAACAAGAGAGCAATATGGATGGGATAAAAGCAAAAACAGGCCAAAAACAAGGATCACTTTTCTATTAAAACAGAGTTGAAAACAGATACAAGAGGCGCTAAGAAAGGCTTTTAAACCTCTAAATATACTTTAGATTAATGAAAAAGAAGGAAAAAAAAGACCAAGGCGAACAAGTTTTACGAGTGAGATTACCAAGAGGAAAACAAGTTTTAGGGATTGTTGAGACTAGACTTGGTTATGGAAAATCAAAAATTATTTGCACAGACGGGAAAACAAGAATATGCAAAGTACCAGGACACCTTAAAAGATATCTTTGGGTAAGACCAAATAATATTGTTCTTGTTGAGCCTTGGGAACTAGAAGGCGACAAAAAAGGAAATATAATTTATAGGTATAATAAGAACCAAGAAAACTGGCTAAAGAAAAAAGGTTATTTAAAAGGTTTAATTGAAAAAGAAGAATTCTAATGGTAGAAGAATTTGAAGAAGAGATGCTCATACCAAAAGAAAGAATTGCTGTGCTTATTGGAGATAGTGGACGCGATAAAAAAGAAATAGAAAAAGCTGGAAAAATAAAATTAGAAATACATGAAAAAGAAAATTTAGTAAAAATTAAGGCAAAAGATCCATTAGCTCTTTGGTTAGGCCAGCAAGTTGTTGAAGCAGTTGGCAGAGGATTTAATCCTAAAATTGCACAAAAAATATTTAAAGAAGAAAACAGTTTCGAACTAATTAGAATTTCAGACTATGAAAAATCTAAGAAAAAGATAAAAGGACTAAAAGGGCGTATAATTGGTACGCAAGGGAAAACTAAAAAAATAATTCAAAACTACACAAACACTAATATAGTAGTTTACGGTAAAACTATTGGTATCATAGGTCCGAGAGAAGGCACAGAACTTGCTAGGCGTGCAATTGAAATCCTTCTTACAGGCGCTAAACACGGTACAGCATACCGTTTTTTACAAGAACAAACTAAAAATGACTAAAGAAAAAAAAGTCAGGGCAGAAGATTTAGCAAAAGGACAAAGAGCTATTTCTGTTGCTGAATTTTTTGAAAAAAATAGACATTTATTAGGTTTTGATAATCCTACTCGCGCTTTATTAACAACTGTTAAGGAAGCTGTTGATAATTCCTTAGATGCTTGCGAAGAAGCAAAAATATTACCAGAAATTTTTGTACAAGTTAAAGAAATTAAAAAAGATAGGTATAAAATAATAGTTACAGACAATGGTCCGGGAATTGTAAAAAAGCAAATTGGTCCGATTTTTGGAAAATTGCTTTATGGCTCTAAGTTTCAAGTTTTTGGAGGAAAACAAGGTAGAGGACAGCAAGGAATTGGTATTTCTGCAGCTGTTTTGTATTCCCAATTAACTACAGGAAAACCTGCAAAAGTAACTTCAAAAACAAGTAAAAAGAAACAAGCTAATGTTTTTGATATTAAAATTAGCACCAAAACAAATGAACCAGAAATTATTTCTAGCTCAACAACAGAATGGAACAAAGACCATGGAACAAAAATAGAACTTGAATTAGAAGCAAGATATGTTGAAAAAAGAGCATCTGTTTTAGAGTATATGAAAGAAACAGCAGTAGTTAATCCACATGCAAGTTTTGTTTATATTGATCCAGAAGGTCAAAAACTAAAGTTTCCGCGAGTAACAGATAAATTACCAAAAGAAGCAAAAAAAATAAAACCTCATCCATATGGAGTGGAATTAGGAATTCTTCAAAGAATGCTTAAAGAAACTAAAGCACGATCATTAAAATCTTTTCTTAGAACTGAATTTGATAAAGTTGGTTCTGGTACTGCAGATGAGATTTTAAAAAATGCAAAATTAGATGGAAAGATTCTTCCACGTTTAATTACGTTGGAACAAGCTAATTTTTTGTTAAGAGGAATGCAAGGCACTAAAATAATGTCTCCATCTACTGATTGTTTGTCTCCAATCAAAGCTGAAATACTACAGAAAAGCTTAGAGTCTGAATATGATTTGGATTTTGCATATGCAATTACCAGGTCCCCAAGCGTTTACAGAGGTAATCCATTTCAAATAGAAGTTGCAATTGGTTATGGCGGAGAATTACCAAAAGAAGGAACAATTTCTCTAATTCGTTTCGCAAATAAAGTTCCATTACTTTATCAACAAGGAGCTTGCGCAATTACAAAGGCAGTAACTTCTGTTGGATGGAAAAGTTATGGTTTGTCGCAGTCTGGAAGAAATATGCCGCAAGGGCCAGCAATTATTTTGGTTCACATGGCATCTGTTTGGGCACCGTTTACATCTGAATCTAAAGAAGCTATTGCACACTATCCTCAAATAATTAAGGAAATTAAATTAGCTTTGCAGGAAGCTGGAAGAGCACTAAAGCTTTTTGTAGGCAAAAGAAAAAAAGCGCAATTAGCAAAAAAGAAACAAGAAATGTTTAAAAATTATGCCGGGGAATTATCAATTTCACTTGCTGAACTTACATCAAAGAAAAAAGAAGCATTGCTAAAAACAATATTGAAAGTTGCAAAAGAAAAATATGATGCAGTTCAGATTGAAGAGGAAAAGAAAACAAAAATTAAAAAAAGAAAAACAGGAGCATTTAGGAGAGAGAAATAATGGCAAAAAGCGATAAAAAAATAATCAAAAATTTTGAAGAAGAAGCTCGCAATGTAATTAGTGCTTTTGAAGCTAATAAAAATCCAAAAATTACTTTGCCAAAACGAGGACTTTCTAATGTTTATTTTGACAAAAAGGAAAACATGATTAAACTTGGAAATAAAAAACAAACTAGAACGTTCTTTAATGTATCCCAAGCTAAAAAATTCATGCAAATGTTTTTGTTAGCTGCAGAAGTTAAAAAATTAATCAAAGATGATGTTACAACTTCTATTCGTGATTTATTTTATAGAACAAAACATACAATTGGAGATACTAAAGAAAATACTTTTGATGATCAATCTGAATCTGATCCAATAATTGAAGATATCGAAGTTGCTTTTGATGCTTTAAGAGAAGAGCTACATCTTTTTGCTTCTTCAAGAGGTTCTTTGGTTGGAAATATTACAATTGAGGATGCAGGAGATACAATTAATTGCAGAAAATTAGGTTCTGGTGGATGGGCAATTCCTTCTATTTGTGAAGATGATATTATTAAATTCAAAAAAAGCGAAGCAAAATTTGTATTGTTTATAGAGAAAGATGCTGTCTGGCGAAGATTTAATGAAGATAAATTCTGGAAAAAACATAATTGTATTATTTTACATGGACAAGGAGTTCCACCGCGAGGTGTGCGAAGATTACTTAGAAGGTTTATGGATGAATTAAAATTACCAATTTATGTTTTAGTAGACAATGACCCGTGGGGACTTTATATTTATTCAGTTATAAAGCAAGGTTCAATTAATTTAGCTTATGAAAGTGTTCGTATGGCTGTTCCAAAAGCAAAGTTTATTGGTCTGAGTTCTTTTGATAAAGAAAAATACAAGTTGCCTAATGCAGTAACCATCAAGTTAAGTGATGCTGATAAAAAAAGAATCAAAGAGATATTAAAATATCCGTGGTTCCAAAAACCAAAATGGCAGAAAGAACTTACACATATGCTTAAAGAAGATGTTAAGCTAGAACTTGAGGCACTAAGTTCTAAAAAGATTCAGTTTATTAGTGAAACATATGTTCCAGATAAAATTAAGAAAAAAGACTGGCTTGAATAAAAATTGGGCTTACATAACCTTTTTAAACAGATTTCTAATCTTTTATTTTAGGCCCAGGTAGCTTAGTGGTAGAGCGCACGGCTGTTAATTTATAATAGAAACCGTGAGGTCGAAGGTTCGAATCCTTCCCTGGGCGCTATCCATATCGGCAACTGCCGATGGGAGTAAGCGCATTCTAAAGAATGCACTGTTGGCTTGCGCCAAAATCTCGGAGCAACAGCCGTGCTGAAACGGCGGAACGTTTCGGGCCCGTAGCTTAGCCTGGCAAGAGCGCTGGTCTTATATGACCGCCTTTCGTTAGAAAGGTTTTAATACTCGTCAAAAAACTAAGAAAACCAGAGGTCAGGAGTTCAAATCTCCTCGGGCCCATTGAGCTGAAATCTCAGCTCGCACGATGAGCGTATTGGGCAAAACCCAATACACTGAGCTACACCGAAAATTGCGAAAGCTAATACTTTGAGCAAAGCAGACTGGTGTAAATTGCCGGAATTAATTGCCCCCATAGTCTAGGAGCTGAAAAGTCAGCTCGCACCTTGAGCGCACACAAGCTTGCGCTTAGTGCACTGTCTTTCAACTGGACAATCCGGTCAAGGATGCTGGCCTTTCGAGCCAGCGGCGTGGGTTCAAAGGTCTGCCGCTGCAGACGTAAGCTGTTGCCATCTCGCAAGCGACATGGCACATAATTGTAGCGGTGACTTGAAAGTCCCGCTGGGGGCATATTTTTTAAACTAGCTCTGTATTCTTTTTTATATGAAATTCAAAAAGCAAGTAATATCTGCGATTGCAAAAGTAACAAAACTAAAGAAAAAACAAGTAGAAGAATTACTTGAAATTCCTCCAGATACAAAACTTGGTGATTTAGCTTTTCCTTGCTTTGTTTTATCTAAAAAACTAAAGAAAGCACCTAAAAAAATTGCAGAAGATTTGGCAAAGAAAATTAAACCAAAAGGTTTGATTAAAGAAATTAAAGCAACAGGGCCTTATCTGAACTTTTTTGTTGACGGGCAAAAACTTGCAGACCAAACTTTGAAACAAATTCTAAAACAAAAAAATAAATATGGAACAAAAAAGAAAATAAAAAAAGTAATTATTATTGAGTCCCCATCACCAAATACAAATAAGCCATTGCATATTGGTCATCTAAGAAATATGGCTTTGGCAATTTCTCTTTCAAGAATTTTATCAGCACAGGGTTATGATTCCAAGTTTGTTAATTTGTATAACGATAGAGGAATCCATATCAGCAAATCAATGCTTGCTTATCAAAAATGGGGAAAAGGAAAAAAACCAAATAAAAAATCAGATCATTTTGTTGGTGATTATTATGTTATGTTTTCCCAAAAAGCAAAACAACATCCAAAATTAATTGACGAAGCTCAACAAATGGTAAAAGATTGGGAGGCGCATAATAAAAAAGTTAGAGCTCTATGGAAAAAAATGAATTCTTGGGTTATTAAAGGATTTAAACAAACTTACAAACGACTTGGAATCAAACATAATAAAACTTATTTTGAAAGCAAGATGTATGAAAAAGGAAGAAAAATAGTTCTAGCTGGTTTAAAGAAAAATATTTTTTATAAAACAGATGATGGTGCAGTAGCAATTGATTTAGGTGGAAACTTAGGTGAAAAGATTTTGATTAGAAAAGATTGAACAACTGTTTATATCACACAGGATTTATTTTTAGCAAAACAAAAATACAAAGATTTCAAGTATAATAAATCAATATATGTTGTCGCTGATG
>WJKY01000026.1 GCA_014728835.1 Candidatus Woesearchaeota archaeon
ATTTAGGCATTGGTATTTTAGGTGAAGAAGATATATTAATTGCCAATAAAAAAGGCGAATATGAATTAGGACATTATCTTGGAATAACAATTGAAAATGATGGTGGAGGAGATTTGACGTCTTTAAATAAACTTACAATTACTCTTCCAAAAACAATAGAAATTGCAGATCCTGAAACAAGCAGACAAATGGACTTCAAATATAAAAAATCAGGACAAGTAGGAGACACATCTGTTATAACTTATGAACTTAAACCAAAATATTATGAAAGTATAACTAAAGATGGTTCTTTGGCTCCAGGAGAATATAAAACATATTATATTGAATTCAGAGCTTGGGATGGCGAAGGTCCTGAAGGCGCAGCAACACAGCCAGATTTCCTTGGCGGCGCCCCAATATCTAGCTTTTTTGTATTAGCTGAAATAGATTTTGATTATACAGAATTAAAGTCAGTTGCAATTAAAGTTAAAAATCCTAAAAGTCCATAATAACACTAACAGAAAACATTTAAAAGAAGCATTTATAATAAATATTAATAAAAAAGAGGTAAAGGTCACATGAAAAAAAAGTTTGTAATCCCATTAATTGCACTTTTGTTTATAGGGCTTGCCTTTAGTAGCGGTTGCATTGGAGAATCAGAAGCTAAAGAAGCTCCTAAAGGAATGTTTGCAGGTGGAAGCAATGGATTAGTTCTTTCTTTTATGCCTGGATTGCCGCCAGATGAAGTCTTTGAAAATACTAAATTTACAATAGGTGTAAAACTTGAAAACAAAGGAGAACACAAAGTACCAGAAGGAGTTGAAGTTAAGATTGGTGGAATTCCAACAGGAGAAGATGGTTTTGATCTTAACCAAAGCGCGCAAAGCACAAAAAAAGAATTAACAGGAAAAACTTTAGTTGAAGAAGAAGTTATATCTGGAGGTTTTGAAATCTTTAATTTCCCTGCAGAATCTCCAACTTATCCAGGAGATACAGAAGTTACAATAATTGCATCTAGTTGTTTTCCTTATGAGAGTTTAGGTGTAGCAACAGTTTGCCTAAAAGATGATTTGTTTACACAAGCAACTGGCGCACCTGAGGTATGTAAAGTTTCTGGAGAAAAAGAAACATATAGCAGAGGAGCTCCAATTAAAGTAACTAAGATTAAAGAAATTCCTATGGGTGAGCATAGGCTTGGTTTTAAGATTAATATAGAAAACACTGGCGATGGGCAAGTTTATTTACCTAGAACAGGTTGTAAAGGTTCTGATATAAATAAAGTAAGTGTTAAAAGTGTAAAAATAAGAGACATAGTATTTTCTTGCTCAACAAAAACAATTACTTTAGTTGATGGCGAAGGAACTGTTTTCTGCGACAAAGAACTTCCAGAAGATATTGGCGAATATGAGGATATTCTAAAAGTAATTTTAGAATATAATTACAGAACACAAGCAACTCAAAAATTAAACGTGCTTAATGTGCCTTATGGAGAATCTGAAACAAGTACAGAAAATGCTACTGAAGGTGAAGGGGCAGGAGCTGAACAAGGTACTGGAAGTTAATTCCCAACGTTTTTATATTTCTCTTTTTTCTTAAACATGTATGAAATTAGTTACTGATTTGCATATTCATTCTAGGTTTAGCCGCGCCACCTCTAAAAAAATAACAATTCCAAATCTAGAAAAATGGGCGCGCATAAAAGGTGTTAATTTGCTTGGAACTGGTGATTTTACACATCCAAAATGGATACAAGAACTTAAAGATAATTTAACCGAAGATGATTCAGGAGTATTAAGAACTAAAAGCGGTTTTCCATTTGTTTTGTCAACAGAAATTTCATTGATGTATACCCAGGACAACAAAGGAAGAAAAATACATAATGTTGTATTGGCTCCGAACTTTGAAGTTGTAAAACAAATTACAGAATATTTGAAAACACATGGCAGAGTTGATTATGATGGCAGACCAATATTTGGAATCAAAGCTCCAGAGTTTACAGAGTCTTTAATGCAAATATCAGATAAAATAGAAATAATACCTGCGCATATATGGACGCCTTGGTTTGGTATGCTTGGCTCTAAAAGCGGTTTTGATTCTATTGAAGAAGGATTTAAAGACCAGTCAAAACATATCCACGCAATTGAAACTGGTTTGTCTTCTGACCCGCAGATGAACTGGCGGCTTTCAAAATTAGATAAATATCAAATAGTTAGTTTTTCAGATGCGCATTCATTTTGGCCGTGGAGAATTGGAAGAGAAGCCACTGTTTTTGACATTAAACCAACTTATGACGCGCTGATTAAAGCAATCAGAACTGGAAAAGGATTATTAGAAACAGTAGAAGTTGACCCAAGTTATGGAAAATATCATTGGGATGGTCATAGAAAGTGCGGTATTTCAATGACACCAAAACAAGCAATGAAAACAAATAACATTTGTCCAGTTTGCGGGCACCCACTAACAATTGGAGTATTACACAGAGTTGAAAAACTTGCAGACCGACCAGAAAATTACAAACCAAAAAACAGACCAGGATTTAAAGCACTTATTCCATTATCTGAATTAATTTCAACATCTTTGGGCATTAAACAACTTTATTCCAAAAAAGTATTTGAAACTTATAATAAATTAAATTCTGCATTTGGCTCTGAATTTTCTATTTTATTAGATGCTTCTAAAAACCAATTAAAAGAATTTGCTAATGAAAAACTCGTTGGATTAATACTAAAAAATAGAAAAGGAGAAATAGATATTAAACCTGGTTTTGATGGCGTGTATGGCAAAGCCTTGTTAGATGGAAAAGAACCTGAAGAAAACATAAAATCAAAGCCTAAAATAAGACAAAAGAATTTATTAGATTTTTAATCTCTAGAGATTTTAAAAGAACCATCATGTTTTTTCATAAATTCATCTAATTGTTCTCCAATTTTTTCTAATATTTTTTCAGCTGTTTTGTAGTCATCAGAAATAATTTTGAATTTATATTTTGGCGCTCCAAGATATTGTATCTTTAATTTACTTTTTTCTTTTTTAGTTATTTTTTCAGCTTTTTCTATTACAGATTTAATAACCTTTAGTCCATTAGCTTCGTTTGAACTCATTATAATTAAACCTTCAATTTCTGCTTTTGGAGGTTTTATTCTGTTTTGTATTAGTTTTGTTAGTTTTTCAGTTAATTTTTTATCAATACCAGCTTTTTCAAGTGGTTCACCACTTGTTTTAGAAACTTCAATAAAAACAGGATATAAGAGACCATATTTATGTAATAGTTTATTTCCTATTTTTTCATATA
>WJKY01000027.1 GCA_014728835.1 Candidatus Woesearchaeota archaeon
AAACAACTGTTGCTTTTCCTGGACGTTCCATTTTAAGTTGAGTTCCTGTTGCTACATAACCATTTAATATTTGCATAGATACAGGATGTATTCCTGTTGACGCAAAACCAGTTGTTCTGGCTCTGCCATATCTTAATCTAAAAGCGCCTGAACGCAATGGATAACCAAAAACAGGTCTACCTGCAACCATGTCAGTAAGATAAGAATCAACTGGAGTTACTTTTGGCGTATCTTCATGTTTAGTTTCTCCTTGTCCTGAATGAATTTTCTTTTTTAATACAATGAATTCTTTTAACCAATCCCAATCATCTAATCCAAAATCATCTTTCCATTTGCTAAGTTTTTTCCATAATTTTTCTGCTTTTAATGTTGGACCTTCTGTAATTACTAAAGCCATTCCACCACGAATCCTATCAGTCTCTACTCTTTCCATTCGTTTGCATTGAGATACTTCATAACGCTCTGTTGGATCTCCATTAAGTTCAACTTTAATATTTTTAATTAGTAATTCAAGTTCCTCTGTAGTTGGTTTGTATTGTCTGTGTGCAATTTTTGCCAGATAATCTGCAATTATAATTGAAACTGCAGCTGCAGTTCCGCCTGCGCTTCTAATTGGACCTGCATAATAAATTGCAATATACTCTTTGCCGTCTTTTCTTTTTTTGAATTTTATTTCGACAAAACCCTCTAGAGGTGCTGAAACAACTCCTAAAGTTATATAAGCCAAACCAGTTCTAATTCCAATTTCTATTGCTTTTTTTCTATTGGAAAATTTGCCAAATTTTTCTTTGGCAACCTCTTCTGCAATTAAAAGCGCGATCCTCCAGTCTCCAGCACTATATTTTTTTTCAAATTCTGTAATTCTTTGTGCTAAGCCAGAACCTAATAAATCCGGAGCTTCAGAAGAAACTAAACCTTCAACTCGCTGTGCAACAGAAGCTGCAAGAGGAATATCAACTTTATCTTCAGGATCAAATCCTTTTTTACGAGCTTCATTTGCGAGTGTGTGAATTTTTTTTACTTTAGAAGTTATTTTATTAAAATAAGTTTTAATGTTTTGAGAGCAAAGTAAATCTTGCATAACTAACAATCCTCCAAAGTGAAATTAATTAAATTTACTTTATTATAAATACTGTTGTTTTGATGAATATAGGAAAGTTTAAATATTTCTTTCAATATGGTAACTTAAATGGCTGGTAGAAAAAGGGGGAGGTCGCTTGGGAGCCCCATTCGAGACAATTTAATTGAACTACTTCATTTTGTTGGACCTAGCTATGGCTATTACTTGTATAAAAAATACAAAAAAGTTTTTGGAGATGTAAGTTTGCGTTCTATTTATCATCACCTGTCAAAAGGTGTTGAATTAGGTTTATTTGAAGTTAAAGGTGTTGAAAAAGCAAAAGGTGATTATAGTTGGGGTGCTGGAGTTCAAAGAACTGTTTACAAACTTTCTACTGGTGCTTCGCCAAAAAAAGATCCTGCAATTAAAAATGCTTTGAAAAAAAGTTGATTTTGCTTGAAAACCTAAAGCTTTATAAATAATAAAAATAAACTAAAATTCCCGCACGGAGGATGGTCATGAAGGAGATAAATGTTTCTTTAAGTCAAGAAAAAAAAATAACCCAAAAAAATAATGTGTGTGGTATTGATTTTGAGGAATTAGTTTATGATTTAAAACTCTTGGATGTTAAAATTTTAAAATTATTTTATGTTCCAAAATCTACTTGTTGGACTTTAGATCATGTTGTTAAAAAAATCAAACAAAAAGGTGTAGATGTTTCTAAAGAAACTGTGCGGAGATATTTAATTAGATTAGATAAATTAAATCTGCTTAAAGTTATTAAAAAATCAAAACCTTTAGCTATACAATCAAATCATAAAATTAAAAAAGAGGTTAATAAACTTATTATTCTAACTAGTGCGAGGCTAACAGCATGAAAAGAGGTAGGCCTAAAAATACAAAAGTTTTCAGGGTAATTCCAGAGATTTTAAAAGATAGACCACTTGTAACTCCTGGTGCTTTGAAAAGAATTTATAAAAAATTTACTGGAAATGGCGTTGGTTATGACACTATCAAACGCGCATTAGATGAACTTGCTGAACAAGATGTTGTTGAAGCAAAAAAATCAAATGATTATTCTGATAAAAAAAGAAATGTTGTTGTTTATTCTTTGAAGTAATTTATTTATTTTTAATTAGTTAAAACTTTTTAGGACTTTTATCTAATTATTTGATATAATAGTGTTGTGTCAGCAGCTAAATTTTTTCTGAAATTTTTTTGTATTTTTAAATTACTATAATTGTGTTTATAATCTTATTATTGTGTTTTTAATCCTAAAAATGTGATTTAAACCCTAAAAATAAGTTAATTATATTATAATTATGTTAATAACCCTGTAAAATAAATAAAATAAATAAAAAATTAAATAACAAATAAAAAAACAAAAATAAACATATTATAACAAAAAAAATGTTTTTTACACTAAAAATAAAGGATTTATTTGCTATATAGCAATAAATTAATT
>WJKY01000028.1 GCA_014728835.1 Candidatus Woesearchaeota archaeon
GAATAATTGGCTATGCGCTTGGCGATAGTTATATACGTGGCGAAGCTTCTGTGATTTTTACAGATAAGGATATTAAAAATTTAAAGGCATATGGTAAACTAATAGAAGATGTTTTTCATATCAAAACGCGTATAATAAAGGCAGACAGGCAACGTTTATTTGCCAACAGTTACGCATTAGTTAGATTTTTGAAGATCTTATGCCCAGAAGTTTTCTTAAGAAGCTGGCAAAGAAGAGTACCTAAATTTATACAGAGATCACCTGCAAAAGAAGTTGCAGCATTTTTAGGCGGCTTATTTGATGCTGAAGGGCACATCAGTAAAAAAAATATCACTATCACTATGACTAGTAGACGGGTTATAGAAATTATCAAACATTTGTTACTTAGATTTGGGATTGTAGCTCATCAAAAGTATGTAGAACATAGCAGTGGTTTCGCAGACACAGACGCTTATAGACTAAACATAGATGGGCAGAGATCTATATTAAATTTCGTTAAATATATCAAGCTGAATTCATCAGCTAAAAAGACAGAACTTAATAAATTAGCATCTAATGTTAAAAGAAAACAAAAACAAACGTACACCGATATTTTACCTATTCCAAAAACAATTCTTAGAAAATTAACTAAGGAACTAAAAATTAAAAAGGAAATGCGGATTTATCAGACTTGTTTATATACACACGGACTTACTATATACAAAGCAGAAGCCATGCTGGCTTTGTTTCAAGCCCGTCTAAATGAAATTAAGAATTTAGATATCTCTGAAAGAAATTTCTATAAAGCTAGATTATGTCTTAAGATGCCTCGAAAAGCTTTGACTAAACAGCTAGGCTGCTCAGAAAAATTACTTGAACAGGTAGAGAAAAATAAAATTAAAAAATCTAAAATAGACAAAAAGAAAATAGTCTCATTGCTGGAACAAGAAAAAAATAAAATTGTACAGAAATCTGAAACTTTGCTCAAAAAAATAAAAGAAATAATTGATTCAGATATATTTTTTGATGAAATATTGGAAATTGAAAAAGTAAAGTACAATGGAACAATGGTTTATGATTTAACAATTAATCCGCATTCTAACTATGTTGCTAACACATTTATAACTCACAACTCAGGTGTCATGTTTTCAATTAATCCTGCTACTAATAATAAAGAACAAGTTGTAATAGAAGCTGCATATGGTTTAGGCGAGGCAGTTGTTTCTGGATCTGTAAATCCAAATACATACATTGTAAATAAAAAAACAAAAGAAATTTTGGAAAAAGATATTCCAGGTCAGGACTTTAAAATCATTAGAGACCCAAACACAAACAAAAACATTAAAGCTGATGTAAGTGAAGAAGAAAAAGAAAAACAAGTTTTAACAGATGCTGAAGTAAAATCACTTGCTGGCCTTGCAAACAGAGTTGAAAAACATTATGATTATCCACAGGACATGGAATGGGCAATTGAAAGAAATAAACTTTATCTTGTGCAAACCCGTCCAGTTACAACTGTTAAAAAAGTTAAAAGCGCAGAAGCAGAGCAAATAAAAGGTGAGCAAATTCTAAAAGGGCTTGCTGCAAGCCCTGGAGTTCATTCTGGAACTGTAAAGATTTTGCGCTCTGCTGATGAATTAAGTAAATTACAACAAGGTGAAGTTCTTGTAACTAAAATGACTAATCCTGATTTTGTCCCTGCAATGCAGCGCGCAGCAGCAATTGTTACAGATGAAGGAGGCATAACAAGTCACGCCGCAATTGTTTCCAGAGAAATGGGAGTTCCTTGTGTAGTCGGAACTAAAGAAGCAACTCAAAAACTAAAAGATGGTGATGAAATTACAGTTGACGGCTCCAAAGGTTTGGTTTACAAAGGAAAAGTAGAGGTTGCTGAAGAAAAACCTAAAGAAGAAGTTGCAATTTCCAAACAAAAACTAGTTACAGCAACTGAAGTTTATGTTATAATGGATCTGCCGCAGTTTGCAGAGCGAGCAGCTAAAACAGGTGCAGATGGTGTTGGACTTTTAAGGCTTGAAGGAATTATAGCTTCTGGTAAAATTCACCCAGCAAAGTATTTGAAAGAAAACAGATTAGATGAATATACTAATTTATTAGCTGACGGAATTAAAAAAATCGCAACCTTGTTCAGAGATAAAACAGTATGGGTGCGAACATCTGACATTCGCACAGATGAATACAGAGGTTTAGAAGGCGGAGAATCAGAACCAAAAGAAGCTAACCCAATGATTGGTTGGCATGGAATCAGAAGAAGCCTTTCACAGCCAGAGCTTTTGAAAGCTGAATTTGCAGCTTTAAAAAAAGTTCATGAAGCTGGCTTAGAAAAAGTTGGAGTAATGATTCCGTTTGTAATTTCTGTTGATGAATTAAAAAAAGCAAAAGAACTTTGTAAGGAAGTTGGATTAGAGCCGCGCAGAGATATTGAGTTTGGTGTAATGATTGAAACACCAGCAGCATCATTAATTATTAATGATTTATGTGACGAAGGAATTGATTTTATTAGTTTAGGTACAAATGATTTAACACAAACAACATTAGGTATTGACAGGAATAATGAAAATATTGCTGGCTTATATGACTGGAATCATCCTGCTGTGAAAGCTTTAGTAAGTCAGGTAATTAAAGTTTGTAAAGCACATAAAGTTCATACTTCTATTTGCGGGCAAGCAGGTAGTGATCCAAAGTTTGTACCATTTTTAATTAAATGTGGAATTGGTTCTGTGTCTGCAAATCCAGATGCAGTTTCAAAAATACGCGAACTCATTTACGAAGAAGAAAAAAAGCTTTTGTTAGAAGCTGCAAGAGAACACGAAGAAAAGCAGTCTAAAGCTAGTAATGAAAACGAACACATGCAAAGCTAATTTTACGATTTGTGGAGAAAAACAAGTTTATTCTATCACAATTCATGTTCAAAAATGCGAGAGAAACACAAACTACTTTGTTTTTTCACCTTTAATAACTTTTTTGTTTTGTAGCAAATAAAGATTTATAAAGCAACTTTTTTTTGTGTATATTAATGTTAAAGTCAGGCGAGTGTTCAGTGTGCAAAAAACAAATAATTACACCAGTATGTATACTTTGTTTAACTGATGAAATAGAATCTTGGGTTGACAATAATAAAGTTTCTTTAGTTAAAGAATACAGAATTTATGCAAGAGATGTTATGGAAAAAATCAGACCAAAGCAAATACTAAAATGTTCTGTTTGCCGCTCAAACGCAACTTGTAATATTTGTCCTGTTTGTTTTGCAGAGAAAATTTTTAACTGGTTAGCTAAAAAAGATAAAAAACTTGCAACAAACTTTGCAAAAGACTTTAAGAAAAATCTAAAACAAATTCAACCAGGAAGACAGCTTTTTGCCTAAAAGTTTATTTTTTCTAAAATATCCTCTATAGAATGTTTTTGATTTTGCAAAATATCTACACAATAATCTATTCTGTCATTTATGTCCTTGTCAGCAAAAACTTGAAAGTGTTTCATGTTATATAGAATTAAACTATTAATTAAGAATCTTGAGTAATTTTTACCCCACACATCAATTAGATTTGTAAGCTTCCAACAACATAGATATTTATCAAAATAATTCTCTAAATTTTGAATGTCTTTTTTCTCAAATTTTGGCGGATCAAAAAATAAGCCATTAGTCCACATTATATTATCAAATGCAGCTTCAATAAATAAGTGAGCTCTATGTTCACCTACTTCTCTTTTGATACTTTTTGGCGCTAATTGATAACAATATCCAAGTTCAGTAAATTCATCTACTGCGATGTGTAAATTATATGCTTCTTTAAAATCAGAATCTTCATAATTTATTAATGTTTTATGTGTTTCTTCAAATGTAAAGTTTGGAAATAATGCTAAAAAATCTGGAGCAACTGAGCCTGCTGCTATTTCATTTGTTAATTTTCCAAAATGTTTTTCTGCAACATAAAGATGTGCGAACGGATACATTGTTACCTCATTATACTGTGAACCATTTTTCTTGTTCCCTTGGAACTGAAAAATAATTTAGTTTTAAACCAAAATCAATATATGCCCAAGCAATAACAGCTGCTTCAAAAGCTTCAATATATTTTTTCTTTTCCAGAAAATGTTTGCTGTCATCAAAATAGTTTTTTGCAAAGTCGTAAAATTGATTTCCTTTTTTGACTTCTAAACTATCAAATACTTTTTGCATTCTTTTGATTTCTTTTTCTGCGTTTTGTTTTAAATTAGTCATAAGCTTTAAAAAGTGAATTAAAGTTTTAAATTTAATGGAATACGACTTAGAGCTGGAAAAAATAAAAAAGAAAATAAAAGAGAATAACATACAAAGGGTTTGCCTGCAATTGCCAGATGGATTAAAGCCAAAAGCAACTGAAATAGCTCAGGAGCTAGAAAAAGACACAGATGCGAAGATGTTGATTTGGGCAGGTTCAAATTTTGGAGCTTGCGATGTTCCAGTTCAGCTTGAGAAACTTGGAGTTGATATATTAATTAATTTTGGCCATTCACAATTTAGAAAATAATATTTTCTTACCATATTGCAAATAATTCCCCTCAAAAGAACAAAATTTTAAATAAGACAAAATATAATTTTGTGTCGAGGTAAAAATGGCAATTGAAAGCACTATTTGGGGAATAACACTTGGATTATTAGCTTCTCTGGTGCTATTAAGATATAGTGGTTTTTTAGACCACGTGAAAAAAGCAATAGCTTTCATTGCTGCAGGAGTTTTGTTTTATATAATTGATATTGCATGGAACGCAGGAACTTTTGCAACAAAAATAGCATCAAGTGCTGCTGGATGGCTTACATTTGTTTGGGAATTAGTTGCGTTTATACTAATTATTGTAGGAGCTATTTGGGGAGCAGCAGAGCTGATAATTAAAACACAGTAACTTTTTTAATTTCCCACGTCAGTGGGCGCAACAGAAGAGTTTTCTTCTGGTTGTGTTTTTTTATTTTTAAATCGTAATTTATTTACAGTAGTTAAAACTGTTAGAAAAAGTTTATAAATGATTTAATTTTTATTTGTTGTAAGGCCACTGGAACGATAAAGTTCCGCGGCGCTAAAACCAAAAGGTGAACAAATGGTATTTGAAGGAACACTAGGAGTTGGCGTCGGTATTCTGTTGGGACTAGCATTCCTAAAGTACAGCGGATACGTCGACAGACTGAAAAAAGAACTAGGTTACGTTGGTTCTGGTGCAGTATTTTTACTGCTTTCATCTGTTTTAGATGTTGTAAGCTCTAATGTCCCAGCTATTCAGAATGCTGTAATGTGGATAAACATAATATTTTACGTAATTGCGTTTATCCTTGTATTAATTGGCGCCATTGCAATGGCTATCACAATTTTCAGCAAACTAAAATAGACCATTGCCTAAATCGAAGTTCGGTTTAGCCCAACTGAATTTTCAGTTGGGGAATTTTTTTTCTTTTTTAATTTATTTTTTATTTAGCAAAGTTTTTAATATCCTAATTTGTATAAATTAAATATGCACTTGAGGAGGAATCATCAGATATTTATCTTTATTATATTATTAGTAGGAGTATTGCTTTTATTAAGCCCAACTGCCTTTGCAATAGATTTAGTTGACGGAGAAAACATACAACTTGTTGAAACATCTCCCGCTGGTGTTTGTGAGGGAACCCCCAAACCATGTAATTCTTTTTCTTCAGTAAATTGTTATGCTCAAGATGGTTGTGGTTTAACTGGAGACCCGTCCTACTGTACAGGTACGGCCACTTCTTGCGCATATTTTACTGATAAAACAAGCTGCGAAGGTCAGGAAGGTTGTTCTTGGACAAAAGCAGGCCAACATATAGTAAGCACACCATTTAATGTAAAAACTACACATAAAGAATGGGAAGGAGGATACCAACCATGTACAACAGTTGATAATGGTTGGGGAGGAGTAAACGCATTTTGTCAGTGTAAAGGGTATGATACTGCAATCCCTGATAACCAAGGACCTTGTTATATTGCTCCAAGAAAAACACAAACTAATTGGGCATGGGATCCAAGTGATTGCCCTCCAACTCAAGAAGGAGATAAAGTTACTGCAGTTCCATTGCTTAGTGTTAAATGTTGCCTTAAAACTGAAAATGCAGAATCTGCTTGCAATGATAATTTAGATAATGATTGTGACGCTATACTAGATTGCTTTGATTCTGATTGCGATGGAGACCAATGCGGTGTGAAAGAATGTCCAACAGGTACTGTTGGTGATGGCTGTATAAAATATTGTTCAAATTTTGATTGTAAGGATTGTTCTTTAACTAATAAATGTATGGAAAGTTATTGTAGTGACACTTTAGATAATGATGGCGATGGCGCAATTGATTGCGCAGATGAAGATTGCGACGCAATTGATAATTGCGAGTATGCAGTAGAATTGACTTGTGATGATAACTTTGACAATGATGCAGATGAAAATATAGATTGTTTAGACCAAGACTGTGATGGTGTAGGTACTTGTGAATATGGAACAGAATTAACTTGTGATGATGAGGTTAATAATGATGGAGATGTAACTGAAGGAGGCAACCCACTTATAGATTGCGATGATCCTGATTGTGCTGATGATCCTGCTTGTAAAGAAAAAGTAGAATGTACAGATTCAGACGGAGATGGTTATGGAGCTGAAGGAACAGATATAAGTAATTGCGAAGGTTCAACAACTGAATTTGATTGTAATGATAATAATGCTGCTATTAATCCAGGCGCAGATGAAATTTGTGATAATGAAATAGATGACGACTGCGACGGTGATACAGATTCAGCTGATTCTGAATGTGAAGAAC
>WJKY01000029.1 GCA_014728835.1 Candidatus Woesearchaeota archaeon
CCAGTAAGCATACCAGATGTTGCAAGTATAACACAAGGTCCACCTGATATTACTTCTGCACGCTCTTTTCCAGAACCAACTTGTTTAAAAACTTTAGACAGAAATGGATCTTTATCTTCATAAAATATTTTTTCCCTGACATCAGAATTTAAAAATTTAGGATATGCATTGTGAATTGCAGTTACATCCCAAACCATACCATCAACATAAATTGGAACTTTAATTTTTTCCTCACGGAAAAGTTTCTCTAAAATAACCATAACTTCTTGCGCACGACCAACCCCAAGAACTGGAATTAATACTTTACCTTTTTTATTCAAAGTTTTTTTTACAATGTCTGCAACTTCTTTTTCACATTTTTCTCTTGAAGGTAAAATATCCTCAGTTAAGCCATATGTAGCTTCTGTAATAAAAGTTTCAACTCTTGGGAATTTTGCATGAGCTGGATTTAGTAATTGAGTTTTTTTAACTTTATAATCGCCGGTATAAAGAATATTATGCCAGCCTTCACCTAAATGTAAATGAACCATGGTTGAGCCTAAAATATGTCCTGCGTTGTAAAGAGTTATTCTAACATCAGGTGTGATGTCAGTAACTTCTCCATAATCTAAAGTTATTGTATTTTTAATAGACTCTTTAATATCAGAGCTTGAATAAATAGCATCTTTTGACTGCCCGCGAGATACTTGTATGTAATCAAGTGCTAAAAGCGCCATTACATCTCTAGTTGGTTCTGTGCAATAAACAGGACCTTTGTAACCCATTTTAAATAAATAAGGTAAAAAACCAGAATGATCTAGGTGAGCATGAGAAATAATTACAGCATCTAAATCATTAATATGAAATTCTGGAGCATTAAGATAAGGAAAAGCATGTTTATCTGAAGCTACATTGATTCCGCAGTCAATTAGAACTTTGCTTTCTGGAGTTTGTAATAAAAGACAAGAACGACCAACTTGTCTTGCGCCGCCTAAAAAAGACATGCGCGCCCACATTTCATCTGTGGTCGAGCGTTTGGTTTCATAAATTCTTTTACCTATTTTATCTAAGAATTTTCTGCGAGCTTCAGAATCAGAATACAAAACATTTCTGATGTTTGTAGTAATTTTAGATGGAATAACTGATTCTCGCCGTACAATCGGCGTCCAGAGTGTTTTGTCTTTGATTTCTTTTAAGTTCTCGCCGTCTTTTCCAATTGCAAGCCCAGGTTTTTTAGCTTCAATTGTTACAATGCCACGCGCAGATTCAAAAAGAACTTGCGTTATTTCAGCTTCTTTTGGAATTGTTTTTCTAATAAATTTTTCAACTTCTTCAGAATCTTTACGTAAGCTGCTGTCTGCTCGCAAATCAATTCTTTTCTTAAATTCATCTACGAGTTTACGAATTATGTCCCCGCCATGCAGAAAAAATGTTTTGTTTTTAGTATACAAAACTATATTAGCGCCTTCATAATTAGTATTGCTAATCATAGCATCTTGTGGTACTTTCTTAAGAATTTCCTTTAAAACACTCATTTTTATTTCCTAAAATTTAGGTATTAATTGATTTTACTTTAAGTAATTCACCAATCTTATCTTTCCCTATTCTTCTAAAACCTTTGTTGTCAATTATGATTACATCAACACCTTCACCAGTGGCCATGTCTCGCTTTAGAGCAGAAGCTAGTGCACAAACAACTAATTTTATGCCATCATCAACAGATATATTTTCTTTGTAGTTGTTTTCAAGCACACCAAAAGCCATTGGGCTTCCGCTACCTGTAGCATGAAATTTAGTTTCTTTTATATTGCTTCCAGATGGATCTTGTGTGAATAATCCAAATGAATTACCTTCATCTTTTCCACCTAAAATTAGCTGAACAATATAAGGCAAGAATGATTTAGCTCGTCCAAATATAATATTACTCATTAGATTTGAAGCAACAGTTAAGTTTGGTTTTGTGTCTGTGTTCATCTCATATAATTCCATTTCTGCACGCAAAATTTCAGCAAGTTTTTGTCCATCTGCTGCTACGCCAGCGATGGTAAGAGCAATATTATCTGTTATTTTGAATATTTTTTCAATTTCTTTGTTTGCAATTAAGTAACCCATTGATGCTCTTTTATCAGCTGCTAATATAACGCCATCTTTACAAACAACACCAACAGTTGTTGTTCCTTTTTTGTAATTTTTTTCCATATAAGTCACCTAAGTTTTTATTCCCTTAGAATCTAATCTTCTCTGTTTTAGAATCTTTAAAAATCTTTCTATTGGAAGTTAATAGCTTTTAGCGATGTAAACAACATGATTTGCTTTTTTGCCACAGACAACACATTTACTTTTTGCTTTTTCTTTTTTATCAAATAAAGTTCCTCTAACTTTTCCGCCGGAAGTAATGGTTTGTAATTTATCTGCGCATTTTTCACCTTTTTTATCCATAGAACACCAATTTGCTCTTGCAATTCCTTTGTTTTCTAAAATCTTTTTCACGTCTTTCAAAGTCTTTGCAGTTTTAATCGCAGCTTTCAAAGATTTCTCAGCTTTTCTGCGGATATTTTTAAGTAAAGCATTTGCATTTGATTTTATTTTCTTCTCCAAAACTTTTTCAGAAATTGTTTCTTTCTTTTTTGTATCTCTTCTAACTAAAACTAATTTATTTTTCTTAATTTCTTTTGGCCCTATTTCAATTCTGATTGGAACACCTTTCATTTCCCACTCATTAAATTTCCAGCCAGGCGTATTTTTAGAATTGTCATATTTAACTCTATAACCTAAAGCTTTCAATTTCTTTTCTAACTGCTCGCATTTCTTTTCAGTTTTTTGAATTGGAATTATTACAATCTGAACTGGAGCAACTTCAAATGGCAAGACTAAACCAGAATCATCGCCATGAATTGAGATTAATCCAGCCATTATTCTTACAATACCTGGCCCATAACAAGTTTGCCAGGCAAATTGCTCTTTTTCGTTCTCATCTGTAAATTTAATATTAAATGCTTTAGAAAAATTCTGTCCTAAATTATGTGTTGAAGCAATTGTATTAACTCTTCCATCTGGAATTAAAGTCTCAGCTCCGTAAGTATTAACTGCTCCGGCAAATTTATCCCACTGCGGGCGTTTGACAAAGATAAAAGGCAAACCAAGTTTTTTGTAAACAACATTTTTAGTGTATTTCATATCTTTTTTAACTTGCTTCATAATTTCCTTTTCACTTTTAAAAACATCATGAGCTTCAAAGAAATTAAATTCTCTACCACGTAAAAACGGCCTAGTTGTTGGTTCAAACCTAAATACAGTTGTTCTTGATTGATATTGTTTAAGTGGAAGATCATTATGACTACGCACCCAAATTGAATACATAGGATATATTTGTGATTCTCCTGTTGGCCGCAAGAAAAATTTTTCTTTTAGTTCTTTTTTGCCGCCTTTGGTTACCCAGAAAAGCTCAGGAGCAAATCCTTTGATATGCTCTTTTTCTTTTTCAATGTATTTTTCAGGTACAATTGAAGGAAAAAGCATTGGTTTGTGACCATCAGCTTCAACTTCTTTTTCAAGCATTTGCTCAAATGCGCGAATGATTTGAATTGCCCAAGGAGTTTCAACAATAGCTCCCTGAATACCATATCTGGTATCAGCTAAAAAAGCACCTGTTTCCCCAACTAATTCAGTATACCATTCGGAAAAATTATCTTGTTTCTTATTTTTTAAGGCCATTATGTTTTCCTCTTTAAAATTTCTTTAATATCTTTTAATAATTGCGTATGAATATCTAATTGATTTAATTTTGAATCTATCTGTATCTTTATTTTTTTTCATTGTAGCATAGCTAATATTGTTAGTATTAGTAGTATTATAATGAGTATTATAAAAGGCCAGTCTGAACTTTTTATTTTAATAGCCATATTACTTTCTTAAACTATGTGCTTATAAAAAGATTTCCGCAAAAGAATTATTTACGTTTTTTATATATGACACTAAAAACAATTGCAAGTGCGATAAGCGCTCCAGCAATAATAATAGGATTAGTATAATCTTGTGTTTCTGGACATGGTTCACATGGCTCGCATTCACATTCAGTTTCTGCTTCAACTTCTTTTAATACACATTCTTTTTGACTAATATCACATTCATATCCTTCTTGGCATGCTAAATTTGATAAACATTCAACCTGTACTGGTTCACTTGCTGTGCAAACCCCATCAATGCAATCATAAACAACATATTCTGCAACGCCAATTGGAAGTATTTTACCTTGACCAGGACAATCTGTAACATTTACACAAGAAGTAGCAATTACACTAGGAACTAATGTAAATATTAAGAAAAATGCTATAGTTAGTACACTAAATTTCTTTAATATGTTAATGGCCATAATTATAATAAGAAAAATAGTATATATAATATTATCGGATGTTTGTTTGAGTATATAAGTTTATTTTAAGTAATTTTGTTACTTGCTGAATACACTTTATAGGAGATAAAATGTTAAAACTAGCTATTATTTCAGATTTACATCGCCTGCAAAATCAGGCGGCACTTTTAGCGTATTCAGCGAAACTGAATACACTTTATAGGAGATAAAATGTTAAAACTAGCTATTATTTCAGATTTACATTTAGGATTTGCATATGGAACTGAAAGAGGAGAAGATGCCTTCAAAAACGCAGAAAAGGCATTTAATCTGGCGCTAAAAGAAGAACCTAATCTTATTCTTTTGGGCGGTGATATTTTTCACGACAAAATCCCTCGCCCAGAAATACTAGGGCGCACAATAGAACTATTTACTAAAATAAACAAGTCAACAAAAGCAAATACGCTTTTGCTTGAAAAAACAAAAAACAATGAGACAAAAGAATTGAAAAAGGTAATTCCGTCAATAATCTGTATTTGGGGCACACATGAAAGGCGCCATGCACAAAGCACAAACCCAGTCCAGATTTTACAAAAAGCAGGGCTATTATACAGTTTACATGCTGAATCAATATTAGTGGAGGCAGGTTATGATAAGATTGGACTTCATGGTTTATCTGGTGTTCCAGAAACTTATGCCAAAGAAGCTTTGAAAAGTTGGTCTCCACAACCATTTAAAGATGCTACAAATATTTTGATGCTACATCAAAACTTCAAAGAATTATTACCAGTAGATGAGGGGCTAACATATGGAGATTTGCCAAAAGGCTTTAATTTATTTATTCTTGGTCACATACACTGGAAATCTGAATCGAAGCATCCTGCTACTAATACACCTATTTTAATACCTGGCTCAACAATTGCAACGCAATTGACACAAAAAGAAAGCCAAAAAGATAAAGGAATTCATATAATAGAATTAAGCCGACAAAAAGGAAATATTGATTTTATACCAATTTCTACGCGACCTTTGTTTTATGAGAAAATAAAAGTATCTGGTGAAAGACCTAATGAAATATCAGTTAAAATAATGCAAAAAATAAATGAAATACTTACAAAAAAACATAAACAAAAACCAATGCTGCGAATAAAACTTCAGGGCATTCTTGCTGAAGGATTCTCACCATCTGATTTAAGTGTAAACTCCATAATTAAAGACTATAAAGATAAATTAATATTAAATATAGATAAATCAAAACTTACATCAACAGTTTTAGAAAGGCAATCTCAGTTATTAGCAGAACTTAAAGAAAAAAAATTAACAATAGACCAATTAGGATTAAATCTCTTAATCAAAAATCTAAAGACAAACCTTGAAAAAGAAAAGCTAGAGTCCATTTTTAATTTGCTTGCAGATGGAG
>WJKY01000030.1 GCA_014728835.1 Candidatus Woesearchaeota archaeon
AGGATTTTTATGGCTTTTCTTTGAATTTATTATATGGATCAAAAGCAATTAATTAAGATAATAAGTCATATTAGTAAGCAAAAATATAGACGCGCACTTAATGATATCAAAAAAGGAGGCATTACAAAAGATAAATTCATAAGACGAGCTAATATTCTAACAGATCTTGGTTTGGTTCATAAAGAAAAAAGAGGGCGCAAGAAATATTATAGCACAGATCTGGATGAAATACAAATAAATTATCCTGCTACAACCAAAATAAATACATCTTCATATAGTAAATTAGAACTAATACTAATACGCGAAGATGACATTAAATATCATCATCTTAATTTAAATGATATTAGATGGTTTATTCATATGAAAGTATTTGGTGCTTTAAGAGAACCAAAAACTAATAATGAATTATGCAAAAAAGTAGGGCTTGATAATGCTAATGGTTATCGCTGCATTAGAAATTTAATCAAATTAGATTTAGTTAACCCAGAACTAAAATCAACAAATTATGCAAGAAAACGAAAAAACATATCATTTTATGAAACAACTGTAAAAGAGTTTAAAATAAATTATACAGTTGGAGGTAAAACAAAGATTCATATAAAACCAGAAAATATTGATGGCGTTAAAGAAAATATTTGGTATCTATTACATGGAAAATCAATTACTAATCTTAAGTTTTCTTGAGAATTAATCTCTATTTCAGAACAGTAGTGGATTGGAAGTTTTATTTCTTGTATTTGAATAATCTGCTATAACTTTTATGATCTTTCCAGTCAAGTATTACAGCTAATATCATTACTTTATCTGCTTTAAGAGTATAAAGCAATCTCCAAGCTTTTGGAAGATTATATTTCCAAAGGTTATCAACATCATATTTTCTAATATACTCCTCGGGTATTAATTTTTTAGGAATATGTATGCCATATTTAGGATTTTGTTTTAATTTATCTATTGCGTTGTTAATTGCTTTGTAAATAACAAAATCAGCAGATTTTCCAGATTTTAATTCTTCAAATGCTTTTTTAATGTTCTCATCATAAAATGCAACGTGTTTTTCTCTCATCTAACAATTAACCTTTGTTCTTTTAATCTTTTTACTGTTTTTGGATCCCAAGTCCACATTATTTTTTTATCCTTTGTAATTAGTATTTTTCCAGATTTTTCTAAGTAATCTAAAATTACATTGAAAGTTTGATACATCACTTTCTTTGGCAATGCTTTCCAAAGCTGTCTTTTGTTTGGATAAACTTTCATCTTTCTGATTGTTTTTTCAACCATTAATATTGTATCAAGTCTTGGCTGATGCAATATTTGAGGTCCTGTGGAATGTGTGGCCATTTTTACCTCCCGCATATTCTTTTTCATTTTTTATTATTATAAGTATATAACAATAGTTATATAAACTTATATATTATATAAATATATATAATATAAAGCTTTTGGTTATTTCAGAACTGAATTAGGTTGGAGTTTTGGGTTTATTTCACCTGCTATGTTGGTTAGCATTTTTTTCTTAACTTCATCTGGCTTGGTTGTATGTCCCAATACCCAGCCAAGCTTTACATATGCTGTTTCAGGTAACATGTCTTGCAGATAAATAACTCCTGCTTTTTGCAGTAATCTTGCTGTCCTGTAAACATGAGGCTGTAATCTGCCGTAAAGTGTTTGCGGGGTAAAACAAACTGCTATTCCTTTATCAACTGCTTTTTTGATAACTGGCAGCCAGGAATCTTTTTTATCAATTGGCTGTGTTGCAACATGTCCAAGACCTGTTGCTTCTATTACTATTCCTTTGTATTTGTTTTTGATGTAATGGTTTAGTATGTCTGGGTTTGCACCTGGGTGATATTTTACTAATGCTGTTTTTGGTTCAAACTTATTGTCAAGAATTGTTTCAGCGTGATGGTCAAATCTTTGTTTGTGATTTTTGTTTAGAATTTTTATTTTGCCGTCTTTGAAAATTTTTGCCAGAGGAATATCATTTACAGTGTGAAATGCATTTCGCACAGATGTGTGGAGTTTTCTGACCTTGGTTCCTCTATGCGCATAACAAAAAGTGTCAGAAGATTCTCCGTGCATTACAACAGAAACACCTGCAAGGTCTGACTTGCAGTAGTGTGCGGCGCAAATTAAATTAAGTGCGCCGTCAAATGAACCTCTGTCACTTGAGCGTTGTCCGCCTACTAAGGCAATTGGTTTGGAAACATTTTTGAGCATAAATGAAAGTGCTGCAGCAGTGTAATGTAAAGTATCTGTGCCGTGTGTGATTATTAATCCAACATCATCTGAGTTAAGTAATATAGCAGCTTCTTCTGCAATTTTCTGCCATTGTTTTGGAGCCATGTCTTCAGACAAAAGTGTAAATGGCTGTTTAATTTGTCTGATATTTATTATGTCAATTAATTCAGGTATTGAAAGCAAAAGCTCTTCTGGTTTTTCAAGCGGATAAACAGCACCTGTTTTATAATCTACTCGCGAGGTAATTGTTCCGCCAGTTGATATTACAGAAACATTTGGAAGCTTTGGATTTATTTTGGGTTTGTATTCTGGCAAACCTTTGAGCTTGACTTCTCCTATTTTTTTGATTTGAGTGTCTTTGGTTATTCTGATTCCAATGTTATATCCATTTGCAAGCTTTAGGATCAGAACATCTTTGTCTGCCAGCTCAGGAGTTGGCATTACAACTCCTGTGTATGATTTATCCTTTGTTTTTACTTTTACTTTATCTCCGATGGTATATTTCATTTTATCTATGAGGAGGTTAGCGGAATTTTTAATTCTGCTTTATCTCCAGTTTTATACTTCATACATTAAATCAAAGCTCAAATATTTTATAACTATTTAGTTTTTAAATCACTAATCTTTTTTAATAATTCTTTAAATACAAGTTCTTTCTTTTTAGTTGATAAGTGAAATAAAATTTTTGAAATCATTTTATCTGAAATAGTAAAAATATAATTTAATTTTATTATACTATCTTTTACTGCACCTTCTTTTTTCTTTAAAGGAATGCCTTTCATTTTTAAATTACTTGTTATACCTGCAACAATTATGTTATTTAGTTCTTTAAACAAAACAACAGCAGGTCTTTTCTTAATCTCAAAAGTATCTGTAAATTGCACTTTAGTTAATACTACATCTCCAGATTTAGGCATTTTCCCAAGCCTCATCTTCTTTGTTATCCCAAAGTTCTTTCATTTTTGGTTGTTGTATCTCATGTAAAAATTTGTCATATTGATTTCTTTTTTTAACCTCTTTAAAAACTCTAATCATGTGAGCAATTAATTCATTATATGTTTGTCTTGGATATTCTTTTATTTTCTTTAAAGATTCCACTAATGGTTTATTTAATTGTATAGTTGTATTTTTATTCATTATATATCACCTATAATTTATATATAAGTAGTTATATATAAAGTTTATCTTTATAAAATTCTTGCGTCTCTGAAAAAGTAGAATAGAAGCATTTAAAAACCCATAAATCAGGTATTGTCTTAGGTGAATTTAAAAATGAAAGGAAAAGTAAAATTTTTTAATACAATGAAAAATTTTGGATTTATCGCCGGCGATGATGGAAAAGAGTATTTCGTACACTCATCTGACGTACAAGAAGGTGTAACTCTACGTGATGAAGACGAAGTAATTTTTGACGTTGAAGAAGGTGATAGAGGTCCAAAAGCAGTAAATGTAAAAAAAGCAGAAGCTGGAGCAGAAGAAGAAACAGCTGAAGAAAAAGAAGAAGAATCTGAAGAAGCTCCAGAAGAAGCTGAAGAAGAAGAATCTGAAGAGTAAAGTTAATTAAAGTAGTAAATACTTCTAATTAATTGTTTATTTTTTATTATTATTTGATTTATTTGATATTGATAAAGTGGAGAAGTTATTTTTCCATATTGCAAAAAATTAATTTTAAGCCTACTTGTTTACTCAAGTAAACAAATCTTTTTTAAACACTGTTTCAATTATAAAACCACTTAGTAGAAATTGGAACAGGTGATAACTTTGGAGAGGAGTTCCTGTTCTTTATACTTAAGGAGGTAAAAATGGAGTTTATAGTACAAGATGCACTAAAAAGTTCTGAAAAACAAACTGAAGATGATGTTGTAGTAGGACAAGCAAACATAAAAGTGATAGGCTGCGGTGGCGGCGGAATAAATGCAGTTGACTGGCTTTATAAAAAAGGAGTCAAAGGAGCAGAAGTTATTGCTCTAAATACAGACAAGATTCACTTGGATAATCGTGAAGCTGACAAAAAGATTTTGATTGGCAAAGATTTGACAAGAGGTCTTGGTTGTGGTGGTTATCCTGAAAAAGGAGCTGAAGCAGCTAAAGAAAGTATTAATGATGTTAAAGAATCCTTAAAGGGCACTGATATGGTCTTTGTCTGCGCTGGCCTTGGCGGAGGAACCGGAACTGGTTCTGCACCAATTGTTGCGCAAGTTGCAAAGGAAATGGGTGCAATTGTTATTGGCGTAGTAACAATGCCATTTAACATTGAAAAGGCAAGAATAGATAAAGCAGAATTTGGATTAAAACAATTAAGAAATAAAACAGACACTGTAATTGTAATTGATAATAACCGACTTTCTGACATTGCAGGTAATTTACCAATTCAGCAAGCATTTGCAGTAGCTAATGAATTGATATCTACAATGATTAAAAGTATTGTAGAAATTATTGCTGTGCCAAGTTTGATTAATTTGGATTACGCAGATGTAAAAGCAATAATGGCTTCTGGCGGAGTTTCAGTAATTGGAATTGGTGAATCAGATACTGATGCAAGAGTAGATGAATCTGTAAATCGTGCACTATCAAATCCATTGTTGGATGTAAAATATGACGGTGCAAATGGTGCATTGATTCATATCGAAGGTGGCTCTGACATGACATTAGACGAAGCTGAAAAAATTGGTGAGCTTGTAACAGCTGGATTAGACATGGAAGCAAACGTAATCTGGGGAGCAAGAATCAACCAAAAAATGCAGGGCAAACTACGAGTCATGACAATTATAACAGGTGTTAAATCACCATATGTACTTGGAAAAGTAGATTACGCTAGGCCATCAGCTCAGACACAAGAAGTCAACAAAGAGCTTGGCATAGAGATGTTAGCCTAAAACCGGAGGTAAGACCACTGGGGGCAATAGCCCCCTTCACTTATTACTATGGCCGTCGAAGAATCTTCACCTGAATTAGAAGCTATGATTAACTCAATCGGAAAAACTTTTCCAGACGTTGAAGAAGATAGACCTTTGATATTAGGTTTAATTGATTGGGCTAAAGAAGAACTTCAGATAAATCAAATTCCAACTAACGAAAATGATTTGCAATTATTTGGACGATATATTGCAGAAGTTCTTGAGCCTAAAGGTTCAAATGGACAAACTAAAAACTATATCCATAATATAGTAACCCATTACAAACTAAGTAAAATATTATATGATTTAAAAAGTGCAGCTTAAAAAATTAAACTCCCACAAGCACCTCCAAAGTTGTCTTTGGGTTTCTGCGGAGCGCTTCGGTGCTCCGCGTTATAATCATTTTCTTTTGATTTTTTTCTTTAGTTTCTTAGCTGTCTTTTTAGCTTTCCTGGCAGCGTGTTTTGCAATGCGAGGTCCGCTTTCGCTGAGTGGAAACAAGTCTTTGGCTGCTTTGATTTTTCCCCATTTCTTAAAATAAAGTATATCAGAAAGTGGTATACGAGCTGGCGCATAGGGATGCTCAACTGGGTAACCTAAAGGAATAATTGCGTGGATATCAATCTTGTCTGGGATCTCAAATTTTTTTCTAAGACGCACTTCCTTAAAGGCGCCGATCCACGAGCCTGCAAGTCCTTGGTTATACGCAGCAAGTAAAATATTTTGTATTGCGGCTGCTGTGTTTTGGATTGCATAAAGCTTTTCACCGCGTTCATCATAGTGACGCTTTATAATATCAGTATCAGAACAAACAATTAGAACAACAGGAGCATCTGCAATAAAGGTTTGTCCAAGTGCTTCTTTGACTATGAATTCTTTTTTGGCTTTGTCTTTGATTATAAGTAATCTTGTATTTTGTAAATTCCCGGAACTAGGAGCCCAACGTGCAGCCTCCAAAACATTGTAAAGAACTTCTTCTGGTATTTCTTTTTTCTTAAATTTTCTTACACACCTACGGCCTTTTATTGCGTCAAATACCTCCATAACAAGGTTTATATTATTAGTAATATAAAAAGTTAGTGATACAGTTTAAAGGGGTATGGCCAAAGACTACAAAGCACTTGCAGAAGTTTATGAAGATTTAGAGAGCACTACAAAGAAATTAAAAAAAAGAGATATTATTGCAGACTTTATCAAAAAATTACCTTCTGAACAATTGCAAAGAGTTGTTTTGCTTGTTATGGGGCGGGTTTTTCCTGCCTGGTCTGACAAAGAAATAGGTATTGCAAACAAATTAATGATTAAAGCTATTTCCAAGGCAACAGGTGCCAACTTAAAAGATGTAAAAAAAGAATTTAAGAAAAAAGGTGATTTGGGAACAACTGCTGAAGAATTAATCAAAGGAAAAAAACAAAGAACTTTGTCTTCGAAAAAAAATACAATAAAACATGTCTTTGAAACAATACAAAAAATTGCAGAGCAAGAAGGCAAAGGTTCGCAGGAAAAAAAATTAGATCTGATTGCAGGTTTGCTAAGTAATGCTAAACCAAAAGAAGCTCGCTATATTGTGCGCACTGTTTTAGATGAATTAAGAATTGGTGTAGCAGAAGGAATTGTAAGAGACGCTATTGCAAAAGCATTTGATGTAAAACCAAAAGCTGTTGAAGATGCTTATCATCTAAACCCTGATTATGGGGAAATTGCAAAAACAGTTAAGAAAAAAGGCAAAAAAGGTTTGAAAAAAGTTAGTATTGAACCTGGCACCCCAATCAAAGCTTTGCTTGCTGAAAAAGCGCCTGACTTAAAGACAGCTTTAAAAAAATATGAAAATCCAATTTTGGAATGGAAATATGACGGGATGAGAGCTTTGATTCACAAAAAAGGCAAAAAAATATGGATTTTTACGCGGCGTCTGGAAAATGTCAGTAATGCTTTTCCAGATTTAGTTAAGTTAAGCAAAAAAAACATTAAAGCAAAAGATTGCATTATTGATGGTGAGGTTTTAGGAATTGATGGTGAAACCGGAAGACCTGTGCCATTTCAAAAGCTTTCCACGCGAATAAAAAGAAAATATGACATCAAAAAAGCTGCAAAGGAAATACCAATTCAGTTTAATGCATTTGATATTTTGTATTTGAATGGTAATTGTTTGTTTGACAAAGCTCTGAAAAAGCGGCGCAAGATACTGAAAAAGAAAATAAAAACTAAGAAAGACAAATTCCAGTTAACTAAATTCCTAATAACAAAAGATTTGAAAAAAGCTGAGGAATTTTACAAAGATGCATTAAGTGCTGGCCAAGAAGGTATTATTGTCAAAAACCTAGATGCTGCTTATCAACCAGGGCGCAGAGTAGCTGGCGGGTGGTTAAAAGTAAAGCCAGTTATGGAAACTCTGGATCTTGCTATTATTGGTGCTACTTGGGGAATTGGTAAAAGAACTGGTTGGTTAGGTAGTTTTAAGCTTGGTTGCCGCGAAGCTACCACTGGCAAATTCTTAGCTTGCGGTATGCTGGGCACTGGCATCAAAGAAAAGAAAACCAAAAAGGAAGATGTCACATTCAAAGAACTTACAAAAATGCTTGAACCGTATGTAGAAGAAACCAAAGGCAAAAAAGTAATAATAAAACCAAAAATCATAATAGAAGTTGCTTATGAAGAAATCCAAAAAAGCCCTAAATATAAATCCGGATATGCTCTTCGCTTTCCTCGATTTATGAGATTGCGCCCAGACAAAGCTCCAAAGGACGCAGATACAAAGGCAAGAATTAAAAAGCTCTATAAACAACAAAAAGGTAAGAAATGAGGTAGTTAAAATGGCTAAAAAGAAACTGGACATAGAAAATTTAGTTGTAAAAGCTATTTTACTAATTATATTAGTACTACTATTATATTGGATATATACAACTGCATTATGAAAAAGATAAATTTTTTTGAGGTATTGTTTTGGATTTTTATTATACTGGGCTTTATTTTATTAGTATGGTTTATTTTGGGAAGCTCACCACTAATAGACCAAATCTTAACAATGTTCCTTGTAGGAATTTTAACTAAACTTTATGCAGATGTAAGAAAGATTGGTGAAAGAGTAGCAAGATTAGAAGGGAAATTTGATTCTGAGATTTCAAATCTTAAGGACAAATTTAAAAAGTAAGAATTAAAAAGCTCTATAAACAACAAAAAGGTAAGAAATGAGGTAATAAAAATGGCTGATGAAAAAGATTTACCAAAAAAAGAAGAAAAAACAGAAGATGCTCCTAAAAAACAAGAAAAAAAACCTAAACAAAAGAAGAAATCTAAAACAGCTAAACCTGCAAAAACTTTACAGCCGCTAAATCTTGTAAATGTGGTTAAAAAAGCAGTTGTTCAAGTAAAATACGAAGAAATTGGTAGTTGGTTAATGACACATAACACGCCATTATTTTATGCGCACAAAAATGGCTTTTCAGTTGTTGATAAAAAATTCATTGATAAGCATCCAAATCTGAAAAAGGAACTTGACAAAATGGTTAAAAAAATCAACAAAAAAAGAGCTAAAAGTCAAAAAGCTGGCAAACCAATTAAAAAGCAGGAAGATTTAGGATACATTAGCTAATCTTCTTTTATTTTTTTAAATTTTATTTTTCAGATACAATAAGTAATGTTTCTGTTTTGAAACGCCATTTCAGAAACATCTTTTTTACAGTAAAACGTGTTTTCATTTTTGGAAACCTTTAAATATTTGCTTTGATTTTCTATTTTCATGTCAGGCAAATCCGCGCTTTTAGCAAAATTATTTGACGAAAAAACAGTTAAAATTCTGAAAAAACTTTTGATTAAAAAAGGTGTTTTTTATTTGCGGGATTTGAGCAGAGAAACTGGCGTAAGTCTAGCAACAACTTACAGAATTGTTCAGAAACTAATAAAACTTGGATTAGTGACCAAAGACAAACAAGATAAATTCACATTTTATAGATTACTTAATGATTCGCCGGCTTACAAGGAATTATATTCATTAATTATAGGAACTGCACCTGATCCAATCTCAAATATTAGGAAAGAATTAGAAAATAGGTATGGCGCGAAAAAATTCTCTCTTTACTTGCTCAAAGGCAAGGAAAAGAAAATATTCGTAGTTAGTAAAACTGCGAATAGCGCTGCTGTTAAGTCTATAATCAGCAAAGTAGCTGACAAAACCGGTAAAAAATTCAACCATATAGTCCTTAAACCAACTCAGTTCAGTCAAATGCAGGAAATTGGCCTCATAAACAGGGATAAGCTGGAAATGATTTAATTTCCTTTAAGTAGTGATGTATTAGTTACTTTTCAGTAATGACTTTTCGAAAGGTTTTTATGTATTCCTTTTAAACATAAAACAGGTCATTGCATACTTAGAAGTATGTAATGTTTGCATAATTAAAACCGGTTGGAAAAATTAAATGGTTGGAGAAATTCATTGAATTTCTTGCAATACAGCAAAAAAATCTTTATAAAAGACCGTAATATATATTAAGTAGTAGGAATAAAAACTTATAATTCCAAACCGGAGGCGAAAACATGATTGTAAATGAAGAATTTTTAAGTAAACTTAGGAGAGCATTTAGTTTAAATCTATATGAAGTAAAATTGTGGACTGCGCTGTTGTCTAGAGGAGTTTCAACAGCAGGCGAACTTAGTGATATTGCTGATGTACCGCGTTCTAGAACATATGATGTTTTAGAAAGTTTAGAACGAAAAGGATTTGTAATTGTCAAACCTGAAAAACCAATCAAATATATGGCAATTTCTCCAGAAGAAGTTCTAGACAGAGTTAAAAGAAGATTACATGAAGAAACTGAAGACAAATCAAAACGCTTGGAAAGATTAAAACAATCTGATATTCTAAAAGAACTTGCAGTACTTTACAAACAAGGAATCGAACCTATGCAGCCAACTGATTTCAGTGGTGCATTAAAAGGTCGGCACAATTTATATGACCATCTTGCTTTGCTAACAAAAGAGGCAGAAGAATCAATTTCTATAATGACAACTGAAGATGGCATTAACAGAAAAGTGCGCAGTTTAAAACCACTATTAGAAAAAGCAAAAAAACGCGGCGTAAAAATAAGAATTGCTGCACCTGTTAATGATAAAACAAAAGACGTTATTAAAAAATTAAAAGGTACTGCAGACATCAAAAACATAAAAAATGTTGATGGAAGATTTTGTATTGTAGATGGCAAGCAACTTGTATTTATGTTGCTGGATGACAAAGAAGTACACCCAAGTTATGATTTAGGAATGTGGGTAAACACACCATTTTATGCTGGTGCAATGCAAAGTATGTTTGATAATGTCTGGAAAGGCAAATAATTTTTATATTTTTACTTCTTTTATTTTTATATGGATAAAGAACTTTTCTATCCTCTTTTGAGAAATTTGGATATAGGCTTCTGTTATAGTCTCTTATTGATTGAGGTCCTCCAACACCAACATATTGCTGAGCTGGTGGCGGTGGCATACCGTCATAGTAATTTGCTTGTTTAACACTTCCCAAGCCAGGAAAATAAATTAATTGTTCAATCTCATAAAGTCTTAGTCTACCACAAATTTTAGCGGGTAATCCCAACATCTTAGCAAGTCTTTCAGTTTGTTGCTTGTGAAGTTCTTCAAGCTTAGCTTCAAGCCGCAATAGAACGAATAAAAAAATCAGAACTTTAGATTTCTGCTTTGATTGCTTTGCTGTCTTCTTGTGTAAATATGTTCCAGGCATCGCCAATGCCTCTGCCAATCCAGTAAGCACCTGTTTGTGTGCGCTGATTAATAACATCCCAAAAAGTAATTTCTTTTTTGAATTTCGCGAGCTTTGAATCCTCAATTCCAGCTAAGTTTTCTGCAGCGCTTTGCGCTTTTGCTTTGCTACCAAGTTCATCAACAAGATTTAATTCTTTAGCTTCTGTTCCTAAAAATATTTCTCCGGTTGCCAGACTTTCTACATATTTTCTATCCATATTTCTATTTTCAGAAATAGCTGAAATAAAAATGCCGTTAATTGCATTGATTTTGTTTTGCATTATTCTTCTCTCTTCTGGTGTTAATTCTTTGTATGGCGAACCCATGTCTTTGTATTCGCCAGAAACTAATCTTTCATATTCAATACCGTATGTTTCCATAAGTTCTGAAAATTGAAGATAAGAACCAATAACTCCGATGCTTCCGGTAATAGTTGCAGGATCTGCAACAATTATATCACAAGCAGAAGCAACCCAATAACCACCTGAAGCTGCTACTTCTCTCATCCATGCGACAGTTGGCTTTTTTGTATTTTTAATTGCTGTTGCAAGTTCTTCAGAGGCAACAACTGTTCCGCCAGGAGAATTAATCTCTAATATGATGGCTTTAACTGTAATATCATTTTCAGCTTTTTCAATTAATTTTATTATATCTTGAACGCCACCTGAACCTTCACTAAGCACACTTCCACTATTGCCATACAAAGTTAGGGTGCCGTGAACTGGTATAACTGCAATCTTTGGCTTTGTTATGTCTGCTTTTGAACCTCTATCAAACGTAATCCAAGAAATTGCAACTATTATTGCTATAACAAGAATCACTGCTAAAACAATATGTTTATCATTTCCCCATTTAACTCCCTTTCGTCTAGTGGCCATAATCTATCTTAAAATTAAGCTATTATAAATATTTCTAAATAGAAGACTTTTTAAAGCCATTTCAAAAGTTTCAAATTATGGCCAAATATAAATCATTAGTTAGGGCTTTGCTCGCAGAAAAAAAATTGACTAAAAAGAAAGTTGAGTTAATCAAAAGAAAATGGGCAAAAAAACAGGGAATTAATCTTCCGCTTAGCTCAGATATTCTTAAAACTTTAACACCGGCGCAGAAAAAGAAATTAAGAAAAGTTTTGGTTACAAAACCAGCTAAAACTATCTCCGGAGTTTCTGTAATTGCAATCATGGCAAAACCAGCACCATGCCCTGGTAATTGTTCTTATTGTCCAAAAGGAAGCGAAGCTCCGCAATCTTATACTGGTCATGAGCCAGCTACTATGCGAGCGCGCAGAAATAAATATGATCCGTATAAGCAAGTTAAAAATCGTTTAAATCAATTGGAAGCTGTTGGTCACTCAACTGATAAAAATGAATTAATTATAATGGGCGGTACATTTCCTGCTTTACCTTGGAAATATCAAAAACAGTTTGTTAAAAGAGCATTTGATGCTTTTAATAGACAAACTTCCAAGACACTAAGAGACGCTCATAAAAAAAATGAAACTGCAAAGCGCAGAGTTGTTGGACTTACAATTGAAACGCGTCCAGACCACTTAGACATTAATAAACTTTTGAAGCTTGGAACTACTCGCGTTGAAATAGGAGTGCAAACAGTTTATGATAAAATCTTAGAGGGTGTTATGCGAGGCCACAACACCGAAGAAACAATTATAGCAACTCGCATGTTAAAAGATGCGGGTCTGAAAGTTTTGTATCACATGATGCCTAATTTACCTGGTTCTAATTCTAAAAAAGATGAGCGAGCTTTTAAGAAAATTTTCAAAAATAAAAAATTCAAACCAGATATGTTGAAAATTTATCCAACGCTCGTAATCAAAGGAACAAAATTATATGATGTGTGGAAAGCAGGCAAATACAAAGCAATGACTGACAAACAATTATTCACATTCCTGAAAAAAGTTATGGATATTTGTCCGGAATATGTACGAATCATGCGAATTCAGCGGGATATTCCAGCGAATTTTATTGAAGCTGGTCCAACAAAATCAAATATGCGTCAAGAAGTAGACAAAACAATAAAGAAAAGCAAAGAAATCAGATTCAGAGAAGCTGGCCATGTTTTCCTGAGAACAAAGAAAACTCCAAAAAAAATTAGTTTGAATGTTAAAAAATACAAAGCATCAAAAGGAACTGAATATTTTATTTCTGTAGAAGATAAAAAACAAAATATTTTGCTTGGTTTCTTAAGGCTTCGACTACCGCCAGAGCAAAACATTGCTTTTGTGAGAGAATTGCACGTTTATGGAAAAGCATTGCCAATTGGTGCGCGCGGAGAAATTCAGCACAGTGGCTGGGGAAAAATGCTAATGGTAAAAGCAGAAGAGCTAACAAAAAAGAACAAACGAAATAAATTATTGGTTACCTCTGGAATCGGTGTCAGAGAATATTATAGAAAACTTGGATATAAACTAAAAGATCCTTATATGTCTAAATTAATTAGTTAAATTTTAATTTTCTTTAAGTAATTTGTAATTTTCCTCCAACTAATTAACACAAAATAACCTGCTACAGTAGCTATAATAGCTACTATAAAAGTACCTAAAAGTTTTGTATCAATAAAATTAGAAACAACAAAATCATTAAGAAAAACTCTAATTACATCTGCCCAAAAAATAGCAATAGCTACTAATATTGCAAAACGAAGATTTTGCGGTACTACTTTGCCAATTTTAGAAATTGATTTTCTTCGTTGTTTTTTAGCCATGAGTTAGCTATATTTACTAAATATTTAAACATTTGTTACTTCTAATAAGAAGCTTTTTAAATCGCTGAAAATGAATTCTTATCATAGCCCTGTGGTCTAGTGGTAATGATTCGAGGCTTTGGACCTCGAGACTCCGGTTCGAAAGTCGGGCGCTCCCGACGTAAGCAGTTGCTATCTCGCTTTGCGACATAGCACAAAAGTGGAACGCTGACTTGAAAGTCCGGGCGGGGCTATAGTTTCATAATCAATGGATAAAATAATATATTTAAGGGAAATTGGTCGGCAACTTATTCATTTAATTGGAGTATCAATAGCATTTCCCATTTTATTTTTAGATTTTAATACTGCCTTGAAAGTACTGGCTGGTTTGATTTTGTTTACCCTCTTTGCAAGCTGGTATTATGAAAAACGTAGAATGCGAGAAAAGTATTTCAAATCATTAATAAACGATATGGATTTACCAGAACCAAATAAAAAACAATTATTAGCTAATGCAAATCGTTTTGCAAAATATGAGACAAAATTATTACATAGTTTTATTGAGCAATTTAAACGCCGTAAAGAAAAACAACCTCTTTTTGCAACATTTGCGTTTATTTTGTCAGGTACAATTTGTTTTATTTTATTTGGCAAAATAATAGCTATTCTTGCAATTATAACATTAGCATTTGGAGATTCAGCATCTGCTATTATAGGGAAAAAATTCGGTAAACATAAACTTTTGTGGAACAAAGAATTAAGTGTAGAAGGAAGCATTGCTTTTTTTGCATCTGCATCTATTGCAGTATATTTATTTTTGGCTTGGCAGCCTCAATTTGCCATAATGTCTACAATTTTCATAGCAATTATTTCTGC
>WJKY01000031.1 GCA_014728835.1 Candidatus Woesearchaeota archaeon
AGACAAATACCATATGGTACCTAATACGATAGCTACAATGAGATGCATATTTGACTTCCATAAACTGTTGATTAACATGGCTACTTAAAAATCAACCGGAGCAGAGCTCCGGGGTATTAAACCCATGTTGAAATAAAAAAAATAAATCATATTTGATTATGGCAATTCCAATAAAAAAAAGTCCTAACCCAAACCCAATTACTGTCATTTTAATAGTAGGCAGCGATAAAAGTGGTAAAACTGTTTCAGTAACTGATGAGAGTACTACAGGTGTTGATATGCCTAAAAGAACGTATAGTGCTTGTTTTTTTTCTTTTGGATCTTCTCTTGTAAAAAAATAATGAGCCATCAAAAAAATGGCTAATGTTGATAAAATCCATGACCAGGCAGTAGATAGTAAATAAAATATATTTTCGTCTGGTATAGTTGATGTCCAAAAGCCTAAAGGTGATTTAGTTACTATGCCTAATTGATCTGTTGTTATTTCAATAATTGAAAAAATAACTGCAGGGATATAAAGCATTAGATAATACAAAAACTTGTTTTTTTGAATTTTTTCACGTTTTATATAAAAAAGTGTGAAATGTATAAAAACTGCTATGCAAAAAGGCCAGAGGCCACCTATTTTTTGAAAAAGATAAGCTTGATCAAAACTTGCAGCACTTCTTAGAAGAAAACCTGTAAAACCCCAATAGAAACCAGCTAAAGTAAAAAAAAGAAACATTTTTTTCAATTTTTTGTCATTTGTATAAAGATAAACATATATACCTATAGATAGAGCAATAATTGCGATTGTAATATAAATATTTGAGATGAAATTCATGAATTAACCTCCATCTCCAAACGATCATTTTTCAATGCATTCTCAGTGTCTTTGTATTTAATAGGTATTCCTTGTTCTCTGCATAACTTATTTATTTCCTTTTTAAGTTCAACAACTCTTAATTCCCTTCCAACAGTTGTATCTCTGTATTTCTCAAGTTTATCTAGATATTTTTTTACTTTATCATCTGCTTCTTTTGAATCAGTTATATCAATAATTGATGCAAGAGCAGCTTTTTTACCTTGATAATCTATAAAAGTAGAGTATAACCTAATCCACCTCATCTTACTATCCGGTGGAAAAATACGTACTTCTACACTAGGATCAACCTTTTCCCCGGATAAATTTTTTTGAATTCTGTTTTTTATCAGTTTTACATCATCAGGATGTAGATACTTAAAAAAATCAACCTTATCTATTTCATCATTTGAAAAACCAAGAACACTTCTTACAAGTGGATTTGCATACAAAATTTTGTTATTTACAGGATCATGAATATAAACACCTACTGTTGATTGTTCAACAAGTGTTCTGAAGAGTTCTTCAGCTTTCATCTGCTTAGTGATATCTAAAAAAGTTGAATAAACCTGATATGGTTTATCAGCACCTTTTTTGAATTGAGGTGATGAATTAACAATAATCCATACATAATCATTTTTTTTGGGATTAAATATTCCTTGAATAAAATTATCTACTGTTTTACCAGTTTTAAGAGAAATCATTGCAGGGTGTTTTTCACCAGGAAGTTCATTTTTATTTTTATCAACTGCTTTCCATCGTGGATCCAAAGAAGTTCTGCCTTGCATCTGATCAAGGGATAAACCAAGTATACGTTGAGCTGCAGGATTAGCAGAAATAATCTCACCACCGGCATCTTGATAGACCACGCCCTGTGCCATGGTGTCAAATAAAGTGTGATACTTTTTCTCACTGTTTCTTAGGTCTCTTTCAGCCTTTTTTCGTTCCGTTACATCAAGCATGGTCACCTGTGTACCAGTGAACTTACCGTTCTCTCGGAGAGGTGTTATTTGTACCTCCAGGATGTGATTGTTCCCATTTAAATCAGTGATTTTTAATTCCATGGGGCCAAGCGTTTTGCCTTTTAGGATTTTTGGAAAATCTTTTAAGATTTTTAACATCGTTTTCCGGTCAATGAAGTTTAAATCCTTGTATGATTTACCGATAAGTTCCTCTCTGGAATGACCAGTTATGGCTGCTCCAGATTGATCAATATCTATTATTCTCCCTTTTTTATCTGCAGTACTTATCCCAATTGGGGACTTTTCAAAAATAAATCGATATTTTTTTTCACTTTGCTTAAGTTTTCGTTTTGATTCTTTCTGTTCAATCCATAAACCAATATGATCGGCAATTGTATCAACCAGGTTTTGTTCTTCAGGAAGTATAAATGGTTTATTTTCCCTATAATAAACAGTAAGGTAACCTTGAATTCCCCCATCGACTATAATCTTAGATTCTAACTTGTGAACTAGATCATTTGAATAGGTTTTTGATGAATAATGTTTATCATATAGCTCAATATAAGGTTCAGTTATTTCTGGGAACTGCATTCCTTGAATTATGAATTCTATAATATCTTGACATATATCATTTATTGAGGTTTTTTCTTTAAACGTATTATCTATTTTTTGAAGACAGGTTAACTCCTTTATTCTTTCTTTTAGTTTATTTTCTGCCTTCTTTTTTTCTGTAACATCTCGTACAATTACAATGGATGCTAATTTACCTGAGGAATCTATATATCTCTTAGCGTGAATATCAACAACGATTTGAGATTTGTCTTTTTTAAAAGCATGAAATTGATTAGTATCAAAACCTTTTTGAAATGTATCTTTTAAACCTTTTATCAACCTTTTATGTTCTTCTTTAGGAATCAATTCTGCTACTGATGTGATGTTATTAAAAAATTCGTTTTTATCAGAATATCCTACCATCTCATATAAAGCGTGATTAATTTCAAGGATCTCCCCGGAGTCATTTAAAATTATTAAACCATCTCCGAAATGATTTAGAAATGTATTTACATTTTCATTATTTAAAATATTTTGTCCAGGGCTAATATGTTCCTTTTTTATTTGATCTGATTTTTTGCAAAAAAGTTTACCTTGATCTTCTTCATCTCTAAGAATTTGAACAATCTCAGGAGTCTTTCCCATCCGTTTTCCCATCCAAACGGAATAATGATATATTTTGTTATTATTTAATTATGTTGCTTAAAATTTGTTGTAATCAAAATAATTTAGTATTAAAGGAGTATAAAAAATGTTTTTTAAAAGTTATTTTTCTTATTTTGGAAGCATAGTTGTGCAGGGAACGGGATTTGAAGACCCGTTTCACCGGTAAAAAATAGATTCCTTATCTGTTTAAACAACAATATTGACACCTAGGTTTACAAAAATACTAATTCATAATGAAAACATTTAAGTAATTATACTAATTACCAATTAGTATGATTTCGAAGGATTTGTTACGGCAAATTATACTACAACAAAAAAATCATGAATTTAAAATTAAAGAGACTACCCTCCGAGAAAAACTACCGGAAATAGAAAAATGGATTAAAAAAGACAACAGAATAATAATTTTAACAGGACTAAGACGTAGCGGAAAGTCAACTCTTCTTAAACAAATCATTCATAATAATGATAATAATTTTTGTTATGTTAACTTTGAAGATGAACGTTTCATCGATTTCAAGGCAAAAAACTTTGAAAAATTGCATGAGGTTCTAATTGAGATATACGGAAAAAGTTCACTATATTTTTTTGATGAAATACAAAACATTGAAAAATTTGAAACTTTTGTAAGGAGACTTCAGGATCAAAATAAAAAAATAACCCTAACCGGATCAAATGCAACCTTGCTCAGCAGAGAACTTGGAACTCATCTAACTGGAAGATACAAATCATTTGAGATATATCCTTTTTCCTTCAGAGAGTTTCTTAGATTCAATAATATAGCTCTGGACAAAACATCAATGTACCTAACAGAAAAAAAAGTACAAATTATAAAACTATTCCAGGATTATTTTTCAAAGGGAGGGATGCCTGAATATCTTAAAAATGAAGATATTGATTATATTAGAACTACATATGAAAATATCATCTATAGAGACATAATTGTAAGATATAACATAAAAAAACAAAAAATTCTAAAAGAACTTGTAAACATTCTTGCAACAGATATAGCATCAAAGATAACATATAATTCACTTAAAAACACGTTAAAACTATCAAATGCAATAACTGTAAAAGAATATATTTCACATTTAGAGAACTCTTATCTTTTTTTTGAATTGCCAAAATTTGATTATTCTATAAAAAAACAACTTAATACCCCAAAAAAAATCTATACAGTTGACCCCATGTTTCATACTTTATGTGGTATGAATTATTCTACGAATAAGGGAAGATTACTTGAAAACATGGTTTTTATTGAACTTAAAAGAAAAGGTTTTGAAATTTTTTATTATGAAAATAAAAATGAGTGTGATTTTGTTATAAAAGATAAAAACAAGATAAATAACGCAATCCAGGTTTGTTATGATCTAAATAAAGATAATAGAAAAAGAGAAATAAATGGTCTATTAGAAGCTATGGATAAATTTCAATTAAAAATAGGAATTTTACTAACAAGTGAACAAGAAGAAAATATATCTATAGATAATAAAAAAATAATTGTTATGCCTGTATGGAAATGGATGCTTACTACCGAGTCAGGAAAATAAAAATATTATAATTTTTTCCACCGTTAAATTAGTGCAGGGGAAGGGATTCGAACCCTTGGACCTCTGCAGGACAAGGCCCTGAACCTTGCGTCGTTGACCAGGCTTGGCTACCCCTGCACTTTGCACCCTCAAATACGACGCTGCTTTTTTAGGTTGTCGCACACCAGAACCCATATAGTTTAAATATTTCTTCAAGTATTGCCAGCAGCCACAATATGGCCCGGGTAGTGTAGCCTGGTAA
>WJKY01000032.1 GCA_014728835.1 Candidatus Woesearchaeota archaeon
TGCTCAATCAGGAGTATATAAGTTAAAACTTGATATCAGTGGCGAAGAATATAATTCTTATATAACAAAAGACGGAGAATTATTTTTTATTAGTGGAATTGATTTAACTGAAGCTGAGGAAACTACTGAAGAAAGTGATACTGAATCCCAGGCAACTGGATTTGATGCTCTAGATCAAGAAACACCAACTATAGATCTGTTTGTAATGTCCTTTTGTCCGTATGGACAACAGGCAATAAACAATATTGCTCCAGCAATAGAATTGCTAAATGAAGAAATACAATTTACACCGCATTATATAGTGAGTATGGATGACGGAATAGTTACTTCTTTACATGGTTCAAAAGAAGCAGATGAAGACATGAGACAAGCTTGTATTTGGAAGTATTACACAGAAAACTATTGGGATTATGTTCTTTATGTTAATAAAAACATACCATTGAATAACATAAATGAAAAATGGACTGAAGCAGCAGAAAATATAGGTTTAGACATTGAAAGCATTGAAACTTGCGTAGAAGAAGAAGGTGTAGAGCTAATGAAAGCAGAAAGTGAATTAACTGGTGAATTAGGAGTGTCAGGATCGCCAACTTTGATAATAAATGGAGAAAGATATTCAGGAGAGAGAACACCAGAAGCATTTAAGCAAGCTATATGCAGCGGATTTGGAGAGCAACCAGAAGTTTGCTCTGAAACACTAGAAGAAGGCACCGCAGCAGACGGTAGTTGCTAAATCGGACGCTTCAGATAGAGCTAACCGTATTGGGCAAAGCCCAATACATTGATTGTTTATTCTAGTAAACAATAGCTAAAGTATATGCTAGAGTAAATAAATGCTTTTATTAAAAAAATAAGAAAACATAATCCTTGGAGGTGCAATGGCCAATCATACAGAAACAATACCATTAGAAACATTAGTAGAGCCACAATTAACAAAAAATTCCAGAATAGTTTTAGAGAAAAGATACTTACAAAAAGATGAAAATCTTAATGTAATTGAAACTCCTAAACAACTTTTCTGGAGAGTTGCCTATAATATAGCATCTGCTGATAAATTATATAATCCTAATGCTAATGTTATTGAAACCGCAAAAAGATTCTATAATATGATGGCCAAATTAAAGTTTCTTCCTAATTCTCCCACTTTAATGAATGCTGGTGCAGACTTACAACAATTATCAGGCTGTTTTGTCTTGCCTGTTGGAGATTCTATGGAAGAAATTTTTGATACAATTAAAAATACAGCATTGGTTCACAAAAGCGGCGGAGGAACAGGTTTTTCTTTTTCAAGACTCAGACCAAAAAATGATGTTGTTAAAAGTACAGGCGGCGTAGCATCTGGACCAATTTCTTTTATGAAAGTTTTCAACAGCGCAACTGAAGAAGTTAAACAAGGCGGAACGCGCAGGGGCGCTAATATGGGAATACTAAACATAAGTCATCCAAATATTATTGAATTTATTAAATGCAAAGAAGAAGAAGGTATACTTAATAATTTTAATATTTCTGTTGCAGTTACAGATAAATTCATGCGAGCTGTTGAAAACAATGAAGAGTTTGAACTAATAAACCCAAAAACAAAAAAAGTTGTTAAGAAAATAAATGCAAAAGAAACATTTAATTTGATTGTAGATAAGGCCTGGTCTAATGGCGAACCTGGTGTTGTATTTATTGACATACTTAATAAATCAAATCCTACCCCTGAATTAGGTGAAATAGAAAGCACAAACCCATGTGGTGAGCAACCATTGTTACCTTATGAATCTTGTAATTTAGGTTCTATTAATCTGTCCAAATTTGTTGAAAATAATACAGTTAATTGGGCTAAATTAAAAGATATTACCTGGCTTGCAACCCATTTCTTGGACAATGTTATTGACGTGAATAGCTTTCCGCTCCCAGAAATTGAAAAAACAACAAAAGCAAATAGAAAAATAGGTCTTGGTGTAATGGGTTTTGCTGATATGTTAATACAATTAAAAATACCTTACACTTCTGAAAAAGCATTAGAATTAGGGGAAAAAATAATGGCTTTTATAGATAAGGAATCAAAAGCTGCATCAATGAAACTTGCCGAACAAAGAGGAGCTTTTCCTAATTTTAATAAAAGTATATATAAAAACGGACCAAAAATAAGAAATGCAACTCGAACAACAATTGCTCCGACAGGAACTATAGGGGTAATAGCAGGTGCGTCAGGAGGTATAGAGCCTTTGTTTGCAGTTGCATACACTCGGCATGTAAAAGATAGTTTAGGTGCTGATTTAGTTGAAATTAATCCTTATTTTGAGAAAGCTTTGAAAGAAAAAGGAGTTTATTCAAATGAATTAATTTCTAAAGTTGTAAAATCAAATTCAATACAAAAAATAAAAGAACTTCCTGAAGATATTCGCAAAATTTTTGTAACAGCTCATGATGTTACACCTAAACAACATATACGGATGCAAGCTGCATTTCAGAAACATACTGACAACGCAGTAAGCAAAACAGTTAATTTTCCAAATAAAGCAACACGTGAAGATGTAAAAAATGTTTACCTGCTTGCTTACAAACTTAATTGCAAAGGAGTCACTGTTTATAGAGATGGAAGCAGGCAAGTGCAAGTTCTAAAAACTAAAAAAGAAGACGAGAAAAAAACAGAAAAAAACAAATCAAAAGTTTTGCCAAAACCAAAAGAAAGACCAGAGATGATTACAGGAGTTACTTATAAGATTAGAACAGGCTATGGCAGTCTTTATGTTACAATTAATTCTGATGATAAAGGAGAACCATTTGAGGTATTTGCGCAAACTGGAAAAACAGGAGGCGTATTAGCAGCCAAATCAGAAGCAATTTGCAGAATGGTTTCTCTTGCTTTGCGTTCTGGTATTGATATTGATGAAGTTATTGAGCAGTTAAAAGGAATTAGAGGTCCAATGCCACACTGGAGCAAAAAAGGAATTGTTCTTTCTATTCCAGACGCAATTTCAAAAATACTTTCAGCGCACATTAACAAAGGACAAACAGCACTTACCGAATTTAATGGAAATGAACAAGAAAAAAAACTTATTAGTTCTGGTGAACCAAAAAGTATAGCAGATACAGGAATGTTACCTGAATGTCCGGACTGCAGTAATATTTTGGAATTCAAAGAAGGCTGTGTAGTCTGTCAATTCTGCGGTTATTCCAGGTGCAATTAAAAGTCCGCCTGCTCGCGGACGTAGAGCTAGCGTATTGGACAAAGTCCAATACACTCAATTAATTATGGATAAACTAAAAAAAGTAGAAGAAATAGTAAAAGCATCTTGTTTAACTTCTAAAAGATTTAAAGCACATAAATTTCAATGGGCACATGTGCAATCAGTAAGAAAATTTGCAATTGAACTTGCTAAGAAATTAAATGCAGATATTGAAATTGTTGATATGGCTGCGCTTTTACATGATATTGGACGCGTTAGATATAGTCATGAAGATCATGAAAAAACTTCAGCAGAAGATTCTGAAAAAATTTTAAAAGAATTAGATTATCCAAATGAATTTATTAAAAAAGTAATTAGAGCTGTATTAACTCACAGAGGTTCTGCACTTCCAGAGCCAGAAACAACAGAAGAAAAAATAGTTGCATGCGCAGATGCAATGTCACATTTTGATAATTTATTAACTTTATTTTATGTTTATATGAGGGATTTTGAAAAAACACCAGAAGAAGCAAGAGAGTGGACAGTAGGCAAAATAGAAAAAGCATGGCGTAAAGTATGTAAAATACCAGAAGCTAAAGAACTTCTGGAAGAAAAATATAAAGCAGCAAAATTAATTTTTGCTGATAAAATACAATGGGATTAATATACTTATGGATAGGAAAAGGAGCAGGTAATTAACATCAGCTTTTAGAACTAGCTTATTCGGTGACTGGTTTTAGTGCAACTAGGCAAAACTTAATAATCCCGATTATTTCTTTATTTTAATGGCCATGATTACAAAAATCAAGAAAAGAGATGGCAGAATAGTAAAATTCGACCAATCTAAAATTACTAATGCTGTTCATAAAGCAATTAACGCTGTTAAAGCAAAAGACGGCAAATTAGCTAAATCAGTTTCTAATAAAGTTACAAAGATTTTAAACAAACGCTTTACAGGCAAAATCCCTTCAGTAGAAGATATCCAGGACTTAGTTGTTGAAGTTCTTGTTAAACAAAAACACCGCAAAATTGCCAGAGCATATATATTATACAGGCAAAAGCAAGCTAAAAAACGAGCAATTAAATGGATTGGCATTAAACCAGAGCTAAATCTTTCAATCAATGCTTTATCAGTTCTTCAAAAACGGTATTTGTTAAGAAACAAACAAAGACGCATTATTGAAACTCCTATTCAGATGTTTATGCGCGTTGCAAAGGCAGTTGCATCTGCAGATAGAGCACACGGTTACTCAAACATTAAAGAATTAGAGTTGGATTTTTATGAAATGATGGCCAACTTAGAATTCTTGCCCAATAGCCCTACATTAATGAATGCGGGAACACCACTTGGACAATTATCAGCATGTTTTGTTTTGCCAATTGAAGATTCATTAGAAAGTATATTTGATGCAATTGATGAAATGGCTATGATTCAGCAATCTGGTGGCGGAACAGGATTTTCATTTTCTAAAATCAGACCAAAAGGAGATATAGTTGGCAGCACAAAAGGCAAAGCATCAGGCCCAGTTTCTTTTATGAAAGTTTTCAACAGCGCAACAGAAGTAATTAAACAAGGTGGAAAACGAAGAGGCGCAAACATGGGAATTTTAGATGTTAACCATCCAGATATTAAAGAATTTATAACAATTAAAACAAATCCAGATGAACTTAAAAATTTCAATCTTTCAGTTGCAGTTACAAATAAATTTATGCGTGCAGTAAAACAAAACAAAAAATATTCATTAATTAACCCAAGAAATAACAAAATAACCAAAAAAATAAGCGCAAAAAGAATTTGGAATCTAATTTCTAAAACCGCTTGGCAAACTGGAGATCCCGGTGTTATTTTCTTAGACGAGATTAATAAGAAAAATCCAACTAAACACGTTGGAAAAATTAAAAGCACAAATCCGTGTGGCGAACAACCATTACATCCTTATGAATCATGTAATTTAGGTTCAATTAATCTTTCTAAATTTGTTAAAGGTAATAAACTAGAGTGGAACAGATTAAAAGAAACTATCCACAAAGCAATTCATTTTTTAGATAATGTTATTGATATTAACAACTTTCCATTACCAGAAATTGAAAAAGTAACCAAAGCAAATAGAAGAATTGGTTTGGGAGTTATGGGTTTTGCAGATTTACTTATACAATTGAATATACCATATAATTCAAATAAAGCAATTAAACTTGCAAAAAAATTAATGAAATTTATTTCAAATGAAGCTCATAAAAAATCTGAAGAGCTTGGAAAAAAGCGAGGCTCATTCCCAAATTTCAAAAGCTCACTTTGGCATAAAAAAGGATATAAGTATATGAGAAATGCAACCTGCACAACAATCGCACCTACTGGAACAATATCAATAATTGCTAATTGCAGTTCAGGTATTGAACCTTTATTTGCAGTTTCCTTTATACGAAATGTACTTGAAGGCGCACGTTTGCTCGAAGTTAATAATCAATTTGAAAAAATAGCTAAAGAACAAGATTTCTACGCCGCTGACTTAATGTTTAAAATCGCACATAGTGGAAGCATACACGATTTCAAAAAAATTCCCACAAAAATCAGAAAATTATTTGTCACAGCTTTTGATATTTCACCTGAATGGCATGTTAAGATGCAAGCCATCTTTCAGAAATATACAGACAATGCAGTTAGCAAAACAATTAATTTCCCACACGACGCTAAAGTTTCAAGTGTGAGAAAAGCTTATGAA